>PKYX01000092.1 GCA_003132825.1 Acidobacteriaceae bacterium | reverse complement strand
ATACCGACACCCACGCTTCCCGGCCGCAATTCTGCGGTTTTCTGCCCGACTCCGGTGCCGTCGTCCCGCACCATTACAACAAACTGCCCTTCGCGTTGGGTGAGCGTGACCCAGGCCTTCCCTGCTCCCGAATGCCGGTACACATTGGTGAGGGCCTCCTGAACAATGCGAAACATCGCGGTCTCTAACTCTGGCGTGAGCCGGGGAAAGTCGGCAGGCTGAACGTCGAGCGAGGTCTCAATGCCACTGCGCTTGGTGAGTCCGTCCAGGTACCACTGCAGCGCGGACAGCAATCCCACTTCATCCAACAGGGGGGGATGCAGCAGATGCGACATACTGCGGACCTGTTGAATCGCTCGGTCGATGGTGGCACTGGCCTCGCTGGCAATTTGCCCATTCGACGGGGACGGGCTNNGCGCAGCGCGGCGGTCCGTTCGTCGACGATTCTTTCCAGTTCGACTGCGCTGTCACGGATCGAGTGTTCGAGCAACTTGCTGTCATGAATGTCAGAACAGGCCCCATACCATTTGACGATTCTCGCTTCGTGATCGCGAATCGGAACCGCACGGGCCCGGAACCAGCGGTAATTCCCATCCCGCCCGTGCAGCCGATATTCCGATTCATAATTGTCGCCGGACTGCACACAGGACAACCATTCCGCCATGGTCCGGTCCTTGTCCTCGGGATGCACGTACTCGAGCCAGCCGAAGCCATTCGCAGATCCCGCTGCGGCCCCGGTAAATTCATAAAATCGATCGCTGATGTAGTCCCGGGCACCGTCCTCCTGGCGGCTGAAGATAATGTCCGGGGCGGTCTGCACAATGGCGTCAAGTTCCTGGTGCTTTCGCGAGAGCTCGTTATTTACCTGCTGCAAGGTCGCGGCCCTGATTTCGAGTTCCAGGGTCCGTTCCGCAACCCGTTCTTCCAGTTCGCGATTCAGCCTTTCGAGTTGGTGCGCCTTGCGGTGCAGCTCCGCAAATATGCTGACCTTCGCCCGCAGCAGCTCGGGAATGACCGGGACGGAGATATAGTCGACGGCGCCCCGCTGGTATCCTCGGAGCCGGTCCATGTCCGTCAAGTAGACGGCCGAGATGAAGATGATCGCGGTCCTCTGGAAGCGGGGATGCTGGCGAATCAAGTCTGCCAACTCAAAACCGTCCAGTTCCGGCATGCTTACGTCCATCAGCACGACCGCGACATCGGTTTTCAGCAAATGCTCCAGNNTGCGACCGTTCGTGAAGCCTCCATCGGCACCGACTCGGAACTATCGGTGAAGCCACATGCGAAGTGCTGAAAGTAGCTGCTCGGTATTGACTGGCTTGGCGAGGTACTCGGATGCGCCAGCTTCGAGACACTTCTCTCGATCTCCCTTCATGGCTTTTGCCGTCAGCGCGATAATGGGCAGGCGCCGGAACGATGTGTTCTGCCGGATCACTTGCATGGTCTCGTAACCATCCATCTCCGGCATCATGATGTCCATCAGTACGATGGCTAGGTCCGGGGTTGATTCGAGGGTTGCGATCGCCTCCCGTCCTGTCCCTGCGGTTAGTACCGTCATCCCCCGGCGCTCAAGCACGCTGCTGAGGGCGAAGATGTTCCGCACGTCGTCATCCACCACCAGCACTTTCTTTCCCACCAAAGCGTCGTCAGAGTGGTGGAGGCGGTCGAGCATTTTCTGTTTTTCTGACGGAAGATCGGCGATCACGCGATGCAGGAAGAGCGCGGTTTCATCGAGCAAACGCTCGGGCGACTCTACCCCTTTGACCACCACGCTGCGCGCCAGCGTGTGCAGGCGCGCGTCTTCTTCTGACGATAGCTCTTTGCCGGTAAACACCACGACCGGCATGTCGCTGAGCGACGGAGTGTCGCGCAGCCGCTCGAGCACCTCAAACCCAGACATGTCGGGAAGGCGCAAGTCGAGAACCGCGCAGTCGAAGGGGTGGTGGGTAAGGGTCTCGAGGGCCTCTCGGCCGCTTGCCACAACCGACACATCGATGTCGTCATAGCCGAGCAGTTCGCGAATACTCAGCTGTTCGGCCGGGTTGTCCTCGACCACCAGCAGCCGCTTACGGCGTGGAGAGGTGTATTCCTTGATGCGAGCGAGTGCCGTACCCAGTCCTTCCGGCGTGGTCGGCTTGGTCACGAAGGAAAATGCCCCCCGAGCCAAGCCATGATGCCGGTCCTCATCGAGAGTCAGCATCTGGACTGGGATGTGGCGCGTTGCCGGATCCTGTTTCAGGTGATTGAGCACCGTCCAGCCCAGCATATCCGGCAAGAAAACATCGAGCGAAACCGCGGTGGGATGGAATTCGCGGGCCAAGGCCAGGGCTTCGGCACCGCGCATGGCGACCAGGACCTTGAATCCGGTGTCGTGGGACAGATCGCACAAAACGCGAGCATAGTGGGGATCATCTTCGACGATCAACAAGACGGCATCGTCCGGGTTCAGATGTTCCCGGTCATCCGGGATGTGCTCAAGCGCAGATTCCGCGACCCGGACGCCAGACAACTGGAGGGGTTTGGCGGAGAACGAGGTTTTCCGGTCCGGCTGCCCCACCGAGGGGCCCACATAGGTCTGGGGCAAATAGAGGGTGAACATGCTCCCCTTCCCCGGGGCACTGCGCAATTGAATCTCGCCGCCCAGCAGGCTGGCCAACTCGCGGCTGATCGCCAGCCCCAAGCCGGTGCCTCCGTATTTTCGGCTGGTGCCTGCGTCGGCCTGCTGGAAGGCCTCGAAGATGATGCGCTGCTTTTCGGAAGGAATGCCGATCCCGGTATCGGAAACTTCAAACGCCACAACCGAGGCCGCCGCTCCGAGGATGGGATGGTCCTCACTCCAGCCCTCGGTGGCCAGCGAAACCGACAGATGTACGCGCCCCTGTTCGGTGAACTTGAATGCGTTGGACAATAGATTCTTGAGGACCTGCTGCAGCCGCTTCGAGTCGGTGACCAGACTGCGCGTAAGGCCCGGATCGGCATCGACGTCGAAGGCCAGCCGCCGGTTCTCGGCTTCGTGTCGGAAGGGGCGACCCACCATGTCCAGCAGGCTGGCGAAGAACACTTCCTCAGCTTCCACCGAAACCGTGCCGGATTCGATCTTCGACAGGTCGAGAATGTCGCTGATCAGGTTCAGGAGATCGGTTCCGGCACCGTGAATGGTACGCGCGAACTCGACCTGCTTGGGGGTCAAATTGCCATCCGGGTTGTCGGTGAGTTGCTGCCCCAGCACCAGAATGCTGTTCAGGGGGGTGCGCAACTCATGCGACATGTTGGCCAGAAATTCGGATTTGTACTTGGAGGTGAGCGCCAGTTCCTTGGCTTTCTCTTCGAGGGCCCGGCGCGCCTGCTCGATTTCCTGGTTCTTGCGTTCGACCTCCACGTTCTGCTCCGCGAGCTGCTGCGCCTTTTGCGCCAGCTGCTCGTTGGTCTGCTGCAATTCCCTTTGCTGGGTTTGCAGCTCGGTCGCCAATTGCTGCGACTGCTTCAGCAGCCCTTCGGTCTGCATCGTGGCCTCAATGCTATTGAGCACAATCCCGATGCTGGCCGTCAGTTGTTCAAGGAAAGCCAGATGCGAGGCGGTAAACGTGCTCAAGGAGGCGAGCTCGATGACGGCTTTCACATGGTCCTCGAACAGTACGGGCAAGACGATGACGTTTCGCGGAACAGCCTCGAATAGGCCGGAGCGGATGGGGAGTGTATTCGCCGGCAGGTCGGTGATCAGCATGCGCTTCTTCTCGGCCGCGCATTGTCCCACGAGACCCTCGCCCACTTGCACTCGGCGCAGATGTCCGTCGCGTCCTTCCGCGGCGAAGGCCGAGAGCAATACCATGCCCGCCGATTCCTCGCCCTCCATCTGATAGATCACGCCCTGCTGCGCGCTGACTAGCGGCGCCAGTTCGGACAACAGCTTTCGCCCCACCGTGGTGAGGTCGCGCTGGCCCTGCAACATGCTGGTAAAGCGGGCGAGATTGGTCTTCAGCCAGTCTTGCTCGGTATTGCGGTCCGTGGTGAGCCGCAAGTTATCGATCATGGTATTGATGTTGTCTTTGAGTTCGGCAACCTCACCACTCGCCTCCACCTGAATGGAACGGGTGAGATCACCCTTGGTGACCGCGGTTGCGACTTCCGCGATGGCGCGCACTTGATTGGTCAGATTGTCGGCCAGCAGATTCACGTTGCCGGTAAGGTCTTTCCACGTACCCGCTGCGCCCGGCACATTGGCCTGGCCTCCCAGGCGGCCCTCGACGCCCACCTCGCGTGCCACCGTGGTCACCTGATCGGCGAAGGTAGCCAGGGTGTCGGTCATGTTGTTGATGGTCTCGGCCAGAGCCGCCACTTCGCCTTTGGCGTTGACCGTGAGCTTTTGGGTGAGCTCGCCGTTGGCCACCGCAGTCACGACTTTCACGATGCCGCGTACCTGTTCGGTGAGGTTCGCAGCCATCACGTTCACGTTGTCGGTAAGATCTTTCCAAGTGCCGGCCACGCCCGGTACTTGTGCTTGGCCTCCCAGTTTGCCTTCGGTCCCGACTTCCCGGGCCACGCGCGTCACTTCGGCAGCGAAGGCGTTGAGCTGATCGACCANNTCGCCGCGGGCCACCGCGGTCGTGACTTCGGCGATATTGCGCACCTGTCCGGTCAGATTCCCGGCCATGGCATTCACCGAATCGGTAAGGTCTTTCCAGGTTCCTGCCACGCCCGGCACGTTGGCTTGTCCGCCCAACCGGCCCTCGCTGCCGACTTCCCGGGCTACGCGCGTCACTTCGGCGGCGAAGGACCGCAACTGTTCGACCATCGTATTGAGCGTCTCTTTCAGTTGCAAGATCTCACCCCGCACATCCACAGTGATCTTTTTGGAGAGGTCACCGGTGGCAATGGCGGTCGCGACTTCGGCGATGTTGCGCACTTGGCCGGTGAGGTTGCTGGCCA
>PKYX01000491.1 GCA_003132825.1 Acidobacteriaceae bacterium | reverse complement strand
CAGAGAGGGCATGGCGCAGTTTCGCCCTCACTGATTGCCCGAGAGGACGCCTCGTCCTCCGATTGACAGCCGAAGCGGGACTGCCGGGCGAGGTCGAGCATCGAGCGATACAGATTGTAGCGAAGATCGTGAAAAGAGGAAGGTCGCGAAAACAGACCGAGAGGGCAGAACACAGCGGGAGCGCCGGGTGGAATGGACTCTATAATCTCCTTCTATGGCTTGGTTCGCATCCCCCCCCGGAACTCTGACCGCGGAGATGCGCCGAACTGCGCGCCAGTTTTTCGGGCGTGCGCTTGAGGAAGCGAGCGTNNTGTCCATCGGGAAGGCTGCGCACTCGCTCGTCAGTGCCCTCGAAAAGCAGGCCGGTAGCCGCTTTGAGGGCATCGTCGCCGCCTCCGTCGAGCCCGCCGCGCAAGTGCGGGGGTTTCGCTACTTTCAGGGCGGGCATCCCATGCCGAACCATGAGTCGGTGCGCGCCGCGGAGGCCATGCTGAGGTCGCTGAACGCGCAGAATGCGGCATCGCTCGTCATTTTCATGCTCAGCGGCGGGGGATCGTCGATCGCGGAAAAACCCGCAGATGAGGAAATCTCTCTCGAGGATCTGGTCGCCACCTATCGCGTGCTCGTGCACTCCGGCGCGCCCATCGCCCAAATCAACGCCATTCGCAAGCANNGTTTCTGATGTTCCCGACGATACTCCGGACGCGCTCGCCTCCGGCCCCACCATGCCCGACTCGACGACTGCCGAAGACTGTTACGCCATCGCTCGCGAGCACGGCATGGTGGGCCAGTTTCCCGCTTCGGTGCGCGCGCTCTTCGAACGACATGCTCTCGATGAAACTCCCAACTCCGGGGATGAAGCCTTCCGGAAGGCTCGCTGGTGGACTCTTTTGTCGAATCAAACCGCCGTGGAGGCGGTCGCGACCGCCGCCGCCGGAGCGGGTTTTAGGGTAGAAGTGGACAACCGTCCTGACGACTGGGACTACGCTCGCGCCGCTGACTATCTTCTCGGCCGTTTACGGGAGCTGCGCGACCCAGCCCAGCCCGTTTGCCTGATTTCAGGCGGCGAAGTTACGGTCAAAGTCCGCGGCGATGGCGTCGGCGGACGCAATCAGCAGTTTGTGCTGGCCTGCGCGCCGAAGATCGCAGGCGAGAACATCACCGTGCTCAGCGCGGGCACGGATGGAATCGATGGCAACAGTCCGGCCGCCGGCGCGATTGCCGACGGCACGACCGTCCATCGCGCAAAAGCTTGCGGGCTGGACGCGGCAGCGGCACTCGCCAACTTCAACGCCTACCCGTTTTTCGAAGCGCTCGGCGACGCCATTGTCACCGGTCCAACTGGCAACAACCTGAGGGACTTGCGCATCCTGCTGACGCATTCGTGAAAACCAGAAATGCGCTGACTGCGCAGGCCGTCAACTCTCCTCGCGTTGGAGTATGCGGGTACACGGGGTAGGCACTCCTCGGGCATAACTGCTTTGAATTTCGTCGCACTGCACCAGCTCAGAGGGCTACTAGAAGAACCGCGTGACGCCTTCTTCGAGCACCACCACCCGGTCCTCGACGCCAGCCGACCGGGCTTCCGTTTGCAGAAGCTGCAACGGTTCCTCCATGGGTTCATGAGACAGGCGGAAGGTTCCGTAGTGCATCGGCACCATCCATCGCGATTTCAAATCGAGGAAGGCGCGGGTGGCGTCGGCGGGGCTGGCATGGACACTACGAAAAGACGGCGGGTTATAGGCGCCGATCGGAAGCAGAGCCAGTTCCGGTGCCAGGCGCCGGCCAATCTCGCGAAATCCGGGAAAATACGCGGTGTCGCCGGCGTGATAGATCGAGTGCTCCGCATCGCGCAGCACGTAGCCGCCGTAGCCGCGATGCGAATCCTTGAGGATTCTAGCGCCCCAATGCCGCGAGGGCACATGGGTCACGGTCAACCCGCGATGCCGGTAGCTGTTCCACCAGTCCAGTTCGACCACGTCGTCAAAGCCCAAATCGGAAACCAAATCGAAAACCTGATTGGGAACCACGATGATGGGAGGTCTGCCGCGCCGGCGGCGAGTGTGCTGCACGATGGCTCGCAACGACGGGCGGTGCAGGTGATCAAAGTGCGCATGCGTCACCAGCACCAGATCAATCGAGGGGAGGTCGCGCAGTCGCACTCCCGGCTGCCGCAGCCGCTTCAACACAAACAGCCAGCGGGCAAAATTGGGGTCGATGAGGACGTTCTGGCTGCCGATTTGCACGAAAAAGCTGGCGTGCCCGATAAAGGTGACGCCTAGGTCTCCATGGTTTGCCAGTTTCGGTTTGTGGATTTGACCGGTGCGGGGAGTGACCGCGGAACGCCGCACCAGGCGGCCAAACTGGGTAGCACGCTTGCGCAGCACGGGATTCTGGAGGGTGGTCTTGAACATCGAACCGCGGGGTCCTGCCCCGGTTCTTTCACGGCTTCCTGCCTGCCAGGGCTCGCTCCGCGATCCGGGCGCTGCCGCGAGCCAAGCAATGCCCGTGGGCATTCTAGACGATTGCTGCGACGATTGCTTGACCGGCCTCGCTCTGTAAGTTCTAATCTTGTCTGGAACACTCTGATCTGGAAACACGCAAGGAGAGAAGCCAGATGCGCGTAGCTTACCTGGGGTTGGGAATCATGGGGCGGCCGATGGCCGCCAACCTGGTCAAAGCCGGTCACCAAGTCACGGTGTGGAATCGCACGCCGGGCAAGGATGTGGAAGGCGCGACCAGCGCTCCGTCTCCCGCCGAAGCCGCGCGTGGCGCCGAGGTGGTCTGGATCTGCGTATCCGATACCGCGGCGGTCGAAAGCGTCTTGTTCGGGCCGGAAGGCGTCGAAGCCTCGCTGACGCCGGGAATGATCATCGTGGATTCGAGCACCATCGCGCCGTCGGCCACCCGCAGCTTTGCTGAGCGCGTTCGGGCGCACGGCGTCGAGTACGTGGATGCTCCGATGACCGGTTCGAAGGTCGGTGCGGAGAATGCGACCTTGATTTTCATGTTAGGCGGCGACGAAGCGGTCATCGAAAATCTGCAGCCCTTACTGACCGCCATGGGGAAGAAATTTTTCCGCATGGGAGAAACCGGCAAGGGCCACGCCGCCAAACTGGCCATGAACCTGCAAATCGCGCTCATCTATGAAGGCTTCGCCGAAGGCCTCGCCCTCGCCACCAAACTCGGCGTGGATGCCGCTGCCTTGGTTGCGCTGGTCGAGGCTACGATGGTGCGTTCCGGGGTGGTCGAATACAAAGCGCCGTTTGTGTTGCGACGCGATTTCTCGCCCAATTTCCCGCTGCGCCTTATGCACAAGGACATTCGCTTGGCGTTGGCCGCCGCCAAAGAGGCGCGCATCAAGCTGCCGGCCCTTGAAACCGTGGAAGAAGTCTACGAAATGGCCACCGAAGATGGCCACGGCAACCTCGACTACGCCGCCACCCTCATCCTCCTTGAAAAATGGGCGGGAGTGGAAGTGAAGGGTGCATCGGCCTGAGGCGCCATTCCGGGCCCCGCCTTTCGGGGAGGAACTCGGGCTTCGCCGGGTTCCAAGCGTCCGGCGCCCTCGCTTCATTCCCGAAGTAACCTACGATTCCTGATCGGGGCCGCTTATGATCGAAGATCGATCCGCGAAGATCGATCCGCCCCAGCTCCACAGGGAAACCATGAACCCGAGCAAGAAGCTCAGCGTACTCGTCTCGTTGATTACAGAGGATAACGATTACCAGCGCGAACAGGC
>PKYX01000536.1:666-6154 GCA_003132825.1 Acidobacteriaceae bacterium | reverse complement strand
GCATCGCGCAACGCCGCGCCCAGACAGCTATATTCTTGGAGATCGAGCATCAAGAAATCATTTCACCACAGAGGCGCAGAGACACGGAGAATACCATGTTAATGAGTTAGTTACCCGACAGAGTTGAAGCGACATCGAAGGCCACGACTGGCCTGAGGTTTTCTCCGTGCCTCCGTGTCTCGGGCTGAATTACTCTCTAAAGCCGCGCTTGGATCTTCCCCGCCAGCGTGCGAAAGTCGGAAACTCCCTGCAACTCATAATCCGGCAGCTCGACATGGAAATGATGCTCCAACCGGGTCAGCAGGTCGAGTGTCTGCAGGCTGTCGATCCCGAGCGTCTTGAAAAAGTCGGCGTCCGGCTGCAGCTTCTCCCGCGGAACTTTGAAGTGCGCGGCGGCCAGGGCCAGGATCTCATCCAGGGTCTGGTCAGTTGTTCGCATCGTCTTTCAGCCTCCATCCCGAGCGCAGCCCGGAACCGCAGCACTCCTCGGCCAGGTTTCACGGCAAATACGGCAGCCGATCCGAGCTTTCCACGAACTTCTTCAAGCCCGCCGCCACCGCCGGCTGCGCGAACAGCTCGCAGAAAATATCGATCTCCCGCTTCANNGTCAGCAGCAAATCCCGCACCACGGCATTGCCTAAATCCCGCTTCAGTCGAGGAATTCCGCCAAAACCGGGGATCAGGCCCAACCGCAACTCGGGGAAACAAAACCTCGCCATACGATCCGCGATGATCAGGTCCGCGACCAAGGCCAGCTCGAATCCCCCGCCAAAGGTCACTCCGTGCACGGCCGCAATCGTCGTCAAGGGCGCCGCGTCCAGCGTGTTCAGCACCGCGTGCATGCGCTCGAGAAAATCCCGCACCCCCGCGACCGCCCGAGCCTTCTCGAGGGTCTCGGCCCTGCCGTACAACTCCCGCAGGTCAGCGCCCGCCGAAAACCCCGCGCCTAGGGTGCTGTAGAGAATCAGGGCGTGGGCATCGGAACCCAGATCTTCGAGTGCGGCCGCGAATCTCTCGAGCTCCTCGAGTGTAGCCGACCCAATCTCATTCAAGGGCAGGCGATGAAGTCCGAGCTCGATGACTCCGTCCTGCAGTTCCCAGGAGAGCGTACGTCCCTTGAAATTCCTCATGACGCCTGCTTCACCCGGTAGATCTCATCGATCGCCGACTTCAACTCCCCCGCGATCGCGTCCCGCTTCAGCTTCCCGTTGGCCGTCAGCAGTCCGTTTTCGATCGAGAACGGCTCCCGGTGAACGTAGAACGCGCGCACTTGCTTGTAATGCGGCAGCTCCGGATTCACCTGATCGAGCGCCGCCTGCACCGCAGCGCTGCGCATCTTGCCGGTCACAATCGCCGCCAGGTAGCCCCGCCCGTTTCCGACCAGCACCACATGCTGCGCATCCGGCAAGTGCCGCAGCACGGCTTCTTCGATGGGCTCGGGCGCGATGTTGTGCCCCGACCCGAGAATAATCAGATTCTTGAGCCGCCCGACAATCCGCCAGTTTCCGGTCGCATCCACTTCCCCCTGGTCCCCGGTGTGAAACCATCCATCGCGCAGGACCCTGGCGGTTTCTTCCGGCCGGTTCCAATACCCGGAGAAAATATTCGGCCCGCGCACCAGAATTTCATCATTCTCGCCGCGTTTCATCTCGACCCCGGAGACCGCAGGCCCCACCCGTCCGGGTACGGCATGCTGGGGATCATCGAGCGTGCAAATGCCGGTCGTCTCGGTCAGGCCATACCCCTGCAGCACCGGAATGCCCAACATCATAAAGTACAGCTGGGTCTCTACGCCGAGCGGCGCCGAACCGCAAATGAGCGCCTCGAGATTGCTTCCCACCATCTTCTTGCGAATGGCCGGAAACACCAAAAGGTTGGCCAGAGCCGTCCAGGCGAAATCCCCCAACTTTTTCCGCCCGCGCTGCCGTCGCTCCCAGGCGCGTTTTGCACGTTTGTAAATGGCCAGCCCCACGCCGCCTTTTTGCGCCAGCTGTTCCTCCACCGCCTTGCGCATGCGTTCGAGCAGGGCGGGCACGTTCAGAAAGTAATCGGGCGAGGCAGACGGCATCTCCTTGGCCAGTCGAGCGAGGTCGGTGTTCAGGGTGACGCAGCTCCGCCGCAGCAGGCAGGTGAGCAGAGTGATCCAGGAAGCGGCAAAACAGAATGGCAGATAGTGAAACACCCGGTCCCGCCGATCGCGGTGGCCCATCAAAGCATCGAGCCGGCTGGCCGTGCACCCCAGCATGTGCCCGACATTCCCCGCCGTGAGCACCACCCCTTTCGACTCCCCCGATGTCCCCGACGTATAAATAATGGTCACGGGATCGGAGTCCTCGAGCTGGGGTTTGGCGGTTTCCGACCAGCGCGTCAGAAAGATGTCATCGAGCAAGAAGGGCGCCGGCGCTTCCGGCCACTGCTCGGTGATGAAGGTGCGCAGCGCGGTGTCTCCGCAGCAGATCAACGCCGGCGAGCAATCCTTCATCATCGCCACCAGTTCCGCCGGGGCCTGGCGCGCATACAGCGGGACGACAATCAGCCCTTCCGCCATGATGGCCAGGTCGATCGCCACCCAGCGAATGCTATTCGGTGCCAGCAGCACGCAGCGGTCGCCCTTATGCAGTCCTCGGCCGGCCAGGAAGGAGCGCGCCCGCCCGACCAGTCGCAGCAACTCGCCGCCCGTAACTTGCGCAGTCCCGTGCTCTCCCCGCCGCTGCAGCACCGCAACGTCGGCCGCCTTTTCGGCTTGCGCGAAAATCTCTTCCAGAAAGTTCATTGCGCGGTGGCTGCCGGGCTATAGGCTTCAATCAAACTGCGCAATCCCGGACCGAGGGGCGGCAGGTAATCCTCCCAGCTCCACTCCCCTTTGCGGGTCGGAAAGTCGGGATATCGCCGGTGCAACTCTTCCTCGAAGTACACTCCCATCCGCGCCATCAACTTCAAATTCCGTACTACCGTCTGTGCAATTCCATCGGCAATCGCTTCCCCCTCGCTCGCCAACTTCTCCAGCGCTGCCAGCAACTTCTGCTCCAGGTCGGGATCGTCGACGTTCATCAACAAGTCCTCGTGCTCGCGCTCCCGCATCAGGTTGCGGATGCGCTCGTCCATGGTGATTCCCGCCGAAGGCACCAGACCGGGCATCGAAGTCACGATCCCGTGGTAGCGCGAGGAAACTATCATGTGGCAGGCCCGCAGAATGCTGACCAGTTCGTACATGTTGTGATCGTCGGAGGAAAGCACGGGGATGCCGCCCAGTCGTTCCGCGATGCGACGCGCCGGCCGCGCATCCAGCCGCTCGGTGCCCACCAGGATCACGAACACCTTGCGCCGCTTGCGGAACCCGTCGACGGCGTTGCCGATCGCCGTCAGGTAATGCTCCAAGGCCCGGTCGGCCTCAGCGCCCGAATTGTGGAAGTAAACCGAACGATAGTGGCTGTCCTTGTAGGCCCCGGTTAAAGTTCGCAGGGCAAATTTCGCGACCGCCGCCGTCACCGGCCACTCAAAGGGATTGATCGGACATACCACCAGCACCGGCGTGGTTCCATCCCACCCCACCCGCCGCAAGATTTTCTGCCCATATTCGGCGGGAAGCGGCTCGAAGGTCCAGGCGGTGTCGGTGCCGAGCTCGGTCGCCACGCCCAGCTCGCGCAGCACCGTGCGCGATTCTTCATTGCGCGTGATCACCAGGGAATTCCGGCAATAGCGGGCGCACATCTTGCGGATCGACGGATCCATGTGCCCGGCCTCGGCCCCATATCCCACCGAAAGCTTGTTCTCGGCCGCCGCCAGTCCGAGCGCCCCGATCATCATCGTGGTCAGCGCGTTGGCAAACTTGCTCTTGAACATCGAGCCTTCGCAGGCCACCACCCCGTGATGGCGGGGCACTTCGCGGGAAAGAAACGGAGGGAAAATGTCCGGCAGATGAACTTGCGCGGTGCCGGCAAAATATCCCCGGGTGAACTCAAAATTCTGGCTCATCACGCTGAGCGCTACCCGGTCCTCGCCGAGGATATGGCGAATCTGCCGCAGCATCTCCTCGACGCGCACATCCGACCCCATATTGCGCGCCCCGTTATAGCCCGCAAACAGCAGTTTCAGCTTTTCGCCGGGTTGCCAGGGCTTGCCTTTCCCGAGCATCCATCGGGCTTTGGCGCGTTCAATGCCGCCCCCCACCCAGGCCTCGAGCACGAAGTCCATCATGCCGCCGAACCTCCCGCCCGCGCCGGCCAATCCTGATAGGGATAGCTGAAGTTCCTCTCCCGGCTAAATTTGAGCAAGGGGTAACTGTAGTGCGAAAACGGCACCGGTTTGCGCCGCAATTCGGCGGTCACGCGCGCATTGTCGAACACCGTATTCCAGGTCAGGTACGGCAGAAAGACCTTCATCAGCGCGGCGCCGCGGCCCATCGAGCTTCGGCGGCCGGATAGGCGGTTCACCCCGGCTGAGAATGGCCGCTCCAGAAACGGCAGGAAGATCGGACCGCGCTTCTGCCCGGCGGCAGCCAGCGCAGCCGTCAGTTCGCGAAAGCTTTGCGAGGCGGTCCCGGAGGAAAGATGATAGGTGTCATAGAGCGGCTTGTCCTTCTGGTGCAGGGTCGCGATGGCATCGGCCACGAAGTCCACGTTCACGATGTCAATCTTGTCATTTGGCCGAAACGGCAGGACGGGCAATCCCGCCAGAAACACGAACGACTTCACCATGTCGAACTGCGTGGTCTGCGCGTAGCGGCTGTCTCCGAGCACAATGCTCGGCCGGAAAATCGTCCGCGGCACCTCCGGCAGCAGCTGACGGATCATGTGCTCGCAGAATTTCTTGGTGCGGGCATAGGGATCGTAATCGGACCGCTCCCAGTCGATCGAGAGATCTTCGGTCACCACTTCATCCTGACGCTGGCCGGCCACCGCCACCGTGCTCACATGACTGAAGCGGCGCAGTCCGTGATAGTAATCGGCGCTCCGGGCCAACTGCAGAACCTCCAAGGTGCCCCGCAGATTCACATTCAGGCAGCTCTTCTCCGACTTCCGGTTCAGCGACGCCGCGCAATGAATCACCGAATCGGTGTGGTGCACTAGGCGCTCGTAGTCATCCGGGGCCAGCCCAAATTGCGGCGCGGTCAAATCCCCGCGAAAAATCCGTATACGAGTCTGCAGGTACTCATAAAAGCGGGGGAACTCCAGGTGCAACTGCAGGGCTTGCCAGAGGCGCAGTTCCGCCTCATGCGGATCGCGGGCCCGGACCAGCAGATTCAGCCCAGCCTCGTGCCCTTCCAGCAGATTGGCGGCCACATGCGCGCCGATGTATCCGGTCGAACCGGTCAGGAATATCGCCACGTTGCTCCGTTTGTTCCTGTCTTCACGGTTTCGCCGCGCTCCTGCGCTGCCGGAAGCTCAAAGCTGCGCGACGGCCGGGCCTCGAGCGGGCGCCCTTCAATCAGAGGATACGTCCACTTTCGCAGCGCCGGAATATGCACATTGATCCAGTAATCCCACCA
>PKYX01000536.1:0-648 GCA_003132825.1 Acidobacteriaceae bacterium | reverse complement strand
TTCTCCACTCTCTCCAGGTTGCGCTCCGCCCGCGCCAGGGGTGGCTTGCGCAGCGGCAAAGGAGACATAATCCGCTGAATCGACTTGATGATCGCAATTTGCGCCGGCGCCGACATGCGCCGGTAGCGCTGCTTCGAAACCGCAATGGCATCGAAGCGCAGTCGCAGCCAGGACTCCAGCCCTTCCTGCGCTCGGTAGTGTTTGCGGTGCCCGAGCGAAGTCAGTTCAATCGACCGCCCCATATCGCAAGGATTGGTAACCGAGGTCGCCAGCTGATACACCGATTCATTGCGCCGCTCGACAATCGCCGCCGCCACCAGCGTCATCCCGCCGCACACCGAGTCCACCGGAATAATATCCAGCCGCTTGCGCTCGTTCGATGGAAGCTGCCGAAAATAAGTTCCCAGCAGATAGGACAACGAGGCCGAAGTATTGATCCCCTCGTTCCACCCCAAAAACGGCCTCTCGATCGAAGTTTCAACAATCGCCGGGCGCACCACGGCCACCGGCAATCCGGCCCCATAGGTGTGAATCAGCGATTCCGCCAGGCTCTTGGTCAGGGTGTAGGTATTCGGCCATCCCAGTTCCTGCGCCCGCTTGGTTCCCGCCTCGGTCAAATAGTTGCGCAGCCAGCGCACGCGATTCTTA
>PKYX01000258.1 GCA_003132825.1 Acidobacteriaceae bacterium | reverse complement strand
CAGAAGCTTGAGTTGGTCGGCATCGATCGCCTGTTGCTGGTCGGGACGGTGCAGCAGGCTGCTCGGAGGCAGCTTGAACCCGCCGGCAATGCGCGGCATGGTGGTTTTCGGTTTCTGACTGCTGTCGGCTCGCTCGGCGACTTGCGGGGCGGAACTGGAATTGGGCAGTGGTTCCTGGCCGGTGTTCTGGCCCCGTTCCTCGACCGCGGCCCGCTCGATCCCGGTCATCACCGGCTCGGTTTTCGGCGAGAAAAATGGCTGAGGCGCGGGATCCCGCGCCGGAACCATTTGCGCAGTCACCACGGGCTTGGCGGAACGCCGCTTGTCCAGATCTTTCTGCATGCGCCTTCGCGCCCGCGTCTCTTGCCAGTCCTTCCATCGGTTCCAAAGCGCGATGGCAAACGCGAAACGAGTCGGTGCCCACAGCTGCAGAGCGGAAAACGAGAAGGTGGTGGAAAGATAGAGTGCCACCGCCAGGACGCTGGCGCAGACAATGTAGGCGCCNNACGGGAATGGCGTGCAGCCAAAGGGTGTGACCAGGCAACAGCCCGAGCAGCGCCGGAACGAACACGATGAGCCAAAGGCCACCCAGAAACTTGGCCACCGGCGAGACGACTTTGCGCGAACGGAACCAGCGCACTCCGAGTGCGCCCAGGAAAAGCGGAAGCAGAAACGCTCCCACGCCGAAGCCCTGCAGCAGTAGATCGGACCCCAATGCTCCGATGATGCCGATCCAGTTTCGCGCNNCGAATACGAAGCCAGCGCAAGAAAAAGGAGGAGCGCGGAAACACACAACAGGAACCCAATCAGCTCATTGAGCCGCCGGTTGTTGGTGGGAGCGAAAATCCGAGTGAAATACTTCATAGGGCGTATCTTCGGCGCCTCCAAATGAGGATACATCTCCCCTAGGCTCGCGCCTGACTACGCCAGAGCCAAACGATTATTGCAAGAACTGGCTGAGGCCACAACGGCCGGTAGAGGCAGGTGCAGTATCGAACTAGCTTCCCGCTCGAGCCACCGTCCGGCCGAGGGCCCCGATACCGGCTCAGAAGACAGGTTTCGGCCCGATGCGAAAGGCTACGTCCCCGCCCGGGCCAGGAATATCAGCACCAGGGTTCCCACGATCAGGCGGTAGATGGCAAACGGCACAAATCCGTGCTTCCGTACCCAGGCCATGAACCAGGCCACCGACGCGTACGCCACGATGAATGAAACCACAAACCCGATCGCCAACACGATCCACCCGTGTGCGTCAATTTGCGCAACTCCGATCGGGTTTTGCCCTTTACCCATCACCGATTTCAACAGATCGTATCCGGTGGCCGCCACCATCGTCGGGATGGAAAGGAAGAACGAAAACTCGAGGGCGGAAGCTCGCGACATGCCTGCCAATTGTCCGGCCGCAATCGTTGACATGGACCGCGAAGTCCCGGGGAAGACCGCTGAGAGAATTTGGCAAGCCCCGATCCAAATTGCTTGTCCCAGGCTCATGGCTTCCATTTTCCAGGTATGAATGCGACCTGGCGGTGCGCTCGGTCCGGCCGCCTCGGAGGGTGCGTTCCTTGCGTCCACCATCCACATGATGATTCCGCCCACCACGAGCGATGAGCCCATGATGGTCAGGCTTTCCAGATGTTTGCCGATGATCTTTGTCATCAGAAACGCCGGAATGGCCGTGATCACAAAGGCGATCAGAGTCAAGCTCAGGGGATGGGTCAGTGCCGTGCGATCACCGTTCTCGCCGGTGGGAAAGGTGGAAAGGAATTTCGCAATGCGCTCGCGGAAGTAAACCGGCAAACACAGAATCGCGCCCAATTGAATGACGATGGTGTACATCTTCCAGTAGGCGTCCCCCAGGCTGATGTGCAGCAGGACCTCGGAGATTCGCAGATGGGCGGTGGAACTGACGGGAAGAAATTCCGTCAAGCCCTCGACGATTCCGAGGATCAGCGACAGAAGGTAGTCGTTCAATTTTCCTCCAGACAACGCACCGGAAAGTATGGCAGAAATCGAAGTTCGACCGGCTGGCAGGTTTGGTTCGCGCGGCTGGATCGGTGCTCGAAAACCAACCTCAATCCGGGGCATTCCCGTAGGTCGGAATATCCTGCCCCATCAGGTATAAAAGCCTCTGGGCGCGCGCTCCCCAATCGCTTTGGGGGAACTGCGAGGTTACGGTTGCGGCGAGCGAGGTGGCTTTGGTCTTCGCTTCGTCCGATTTCTTGGACTCGCCCTCGGTCTTGTAAATCTCAATCAGCGCTGACCAGCGCCACGCGGCCTGGTAAACGGCCTCGGGCACCGCCGGTGATTGCGGATAATCCTTCACATATTTCTCGTAAATCTCGGCTTCCTTGAGGGGACACTTCGAAGCCCCCTGCCAGTCGCCGCACAGCTTGTTGTCGATCAGGTGAAAGGCTGCCAGATTCGCCCACTTGGTGCTCGGGAACTTCTTCATCAATTCCTTCATCCAGTGCTCGTCGATCTGGCCCCGCAGGAAAGACTCCTGCTCCTTGGCGGAGGGCCGTGACATGACATCCTGCTTCTCCAATTGCCAACGATCATCGGCGGCGCGATATAAGGACTCGGCGGCCAGCGGAGAGTTGGGGAAAAGATCCGCCATGCGGTAATACAGGCGCATGGCATCCTGGGCCGCGCCGCGGCGTCCGTGGACCCGGCTGGCCTGGTCCTCGGAATCCACCGCCTCGCCGAACACAATCTGGTCGCCGTTCGGGGTAGAAACCCGTATCACATCCTTGCCCAGAACCCATCCCGTTATGGTCCTTCCCTGGTCCGCATCTTCTTCCTCGTCCTCCGGGTCCCGTCGGGGCGAGCTCAGCAGCGCTTCCACGTGCAACCAGTCGCGGCTGGTTTCGAGAACGATCAGTTCGTGGCCTCGTTCGGCTTGTGCCAGCTTGGGGGAAGTCGCGTCTGGCGATACGTAGATAGTGGTCTGGTGGATGGGAGTTCCGCGCTCGCCTAGACCGAGCGCGACACTGGTTGCCAGGCACAGAACGGCGCCGGCTACAATCTGGGTCGTAAATTTCATAGATCAAGTCCTTCGAGAGCTCCGATCGTGCTTCGGCTGGTCATTCCGAATCGGGTTTCGCCGTCGGTCGTTGGCGGAGGCAGCAGGAAAGCAGATGCCTCGGACCAGAAGGTCCCGGAATGACCAAGGTGCACCTAACGGCGTGCTTTCATGATGCCCGTCGCCGGATTTCCGCCAGCATCTGCGGATCGATGTTCCCTCCGCTGATTACGGCCACATTCATCTTAGTCTGGGGCAACTGTGTTGGGTGAAACAGAAATGCCGCCGTCGCCACAGCTCCGCTGGGCTCGGCCAGAGTCTTCGGATGCTCGGCGAGGCGGCGCGTAGCTTCGCGGATTTCATCTTCGCTCACGGTGACGATGTCGTCGACGTAACGGCGAATGTGTTCAAAGTTGATCTCGCCTACATATTGGGCGCGCAGTCCGTCGGCGATGGTCTGCGTGACCTGCTCGGGAGGGAAGCGGACGATTTTTCCGGCCCGCAGGCTGGCTTGTGCGTCGGCCCCGAGCGCCGGTTCCACGCCAATGACCTTCACCTGCGGTTTGCTGAGCTTCAACGCCGTGGCAACTCCGCTGATTAATCCGCCTCCGCCGACCGGCACCAGGACGGTCTCCACCTCCGGCAAGTCCTCCAGGATTTCGAGGCCGATGGTGCCTTGGCCGGCTATGATTTTTTCGTCATTGAAAGGCGGAACGATGACGTAGCCATGCTGGGCGGCTAACTCTTCCGCCTTAAGCTGACGTTCCACGCCACTGGTGCCGGCGAATATGATCTCCGCTCCCAGGGCTGCGGTTGCCTCGCGCTTGATCGCCGGGGCGTTGGTCGGCATGGTGATGACTGCCTTTGCACCTAACGCCCGCGCCGCATAGGCGACACCTTGCCCGTGATTTCCGCTGGAGTAGGTGATGATGCCGCGGCGGCGTTCCTCCTCCGTCAGGGAGGCAATCTTGTTATAGGCGCCCCGGAGCTTAAACGCACCGAT
>PKYX01000487.1 GCA_003132825.1 Acidobacteriaceae bacterium | reverse complement strand
ATCGATCCGCCGGTATCTGAACCGAGCGCCACCACCGCCATGTCCGCCGCCACGCACGCGGCCGACCCTCCCGACGACCCGCCCGGCACCCGGCTCAGGTCGCGCGGATTGTGCACGGGCTTCCAGGCCGAGTTTTCATTCGACGATCCCATGGCAAACTCATCGCAATTCAGCTTGCCCAGCACCACCGCACCTGCCGCTTCCAGGCGAGCCACCGCCGTGCAATCGTAGGGAGGAACGTAATTCCCCAGGATTTTCGATCCCGCCGTCGAGCGCACACCTTTGGTGACCATCACGTCCTTGATGCCGACCGGCACTCCGCCGAGCGGCGGCAGCTTTTCGCCCTTCGCTGCCAGCCCATCGATCTCCGCGGCCTTCGCCATGGCGCGTTCTTTCGACAGCGTCAGATAAGCCCCTATCTTCGGATCGTCGCTTTCGATCTTGGCGTAGTAAGCCTCGGCCAGCGACGAAGCGCTCGTCCTGCGCTCCTGCACCGCCGAGCGGGCTTGATCAATGGTCAGTAGGCTCAAGTCCATAGGGTTCCTGAAGAACAAAAACAGCGAGAACTAGGAAGCGAGAAAACCGGGAGCTGATCGCCGATAACCGGTTTATCTTTCAATTACTTTCGGGACTTTGAAAAATGTTCCGTCCGACTCTGGCGCGTTGGCCAGCGCTACCTCACGCGCGAGCGATTTCCGCAAGCCCTCATGCACATCCTGGCGGCTGGCATAGGCGAAGCGGTCGCTGCCCTGCTTCGAAGGATCCACGCCATAGCGGTCAGAAACCTGCGCCATGGGCTCGACACGCGACGTATCCAATTGGTTGAGGTTGTCGATATAGCCAAGAATCGAGTTCAAGTCGCGGACCATGCGTCCGCTCTCTTCGGTCGTCAACTCAAGATTCCCGAGACCTGCCACGTACGCTACGTCTTTTTCAGTAACTTTCATTAGCTCCAGTTCGTGCGGGCACGGGCTACCCGCTTACGCGATTGCCGCCAACCAACGCTCTTATTCCAGCATAGCAATTCCAGGCGGGAAAATGGGGGATGGTCGCCAGAAATATATTCCTATGGCATCGAATTCAAGTTCTTCAAGAAAAATCCGGTCTCGAGCGGAGCCGACCAAGATTCCTCGTCCATGATTCGGTGACTATGATTCCGCCCATTTTGTGTGGTTTTTACCCTTTTTTCAGGTGCCATTTTTGCAAACCCATCACCCCCCAAGGCCGGTTCCGCAATGAACGATCAGTCGATCCACTCCACCGAACATCGTGGAAAGTCACCGCATGTTCTGTTAGCTTGAAATCCCCCCAAGGATTTGGGATGCTCAGGAGCCCGAAATTGACCAATGGCAAGCTGCTGCTATCGACCCTGATGGCCCTGATTTTCGCCGTGCCCGCACCAGCTCAGATCGACGATTCCACCCGGCAGTTTTCCCACGAGGTTTTCAAACAGCTGGTCGAAATCAACACCACCGATTCGATCGGGAATGTGACTACGGCGGCCGAGGCCATGGCGCAACGTTTTCGGGATGCGGGCTTTCCCGAGAGCGACATGCAGGTCCTGGGCCCGAATGAACGCAAGAAAAACCTGGTCGTCCGCCTACACGGCTCGGGCAAGCACAGGCCGGTTCTGCTGATCGGCCATCTAGATGTTGTAGAAGCCCGGCGCGAGGACTGGACCACGGACCCGTTCCAGTTTGTCGAGAAAGACGGTTACTACTACGGCCGCGGCACCCAGGACATGAAAGATGGCGACGCCATTATGGTGACTACGCTGATCCGCTTCAAGAAAGAAAGCTACGTGCCGGACCGCGACATCATTCTGGCGCTCACCGCGGACGAGGAAGGAGGCCAGTCGAACGGTGTCGATTGGCTGATCAAGAATCATCGCAACCTGATTGACGCCGAGTTCGTGTTCAATCACGACGGGGGCGGGGTGGTGGCCGAGCATGGCAAGGCCCTCCTCATGGAACTGGACGCCACCGAAAAGATCTACGCCGACTACCAGCTCACGGTCACGAACGCCGGAGGCCACAGCTCGATCCCAGTCCCGGACAACGCCATTTACCATCTAGCCGATGGTCTCGGGCGCCTCGAGCGCTATCAGTTTCCTTTCGAGCTGAACGATGTCACCCGTGCCTATTACAGGCGCTCGTCGAAGGTCGAAACCGGACAGCGGGCAAAAGACATGCAGCTGATTCTCGAGAACCCTCCAGACCAGGCGGCGGTCGCACGGCTCTCGCAAGACCCGATTGATAATTCGACCTCGCACACCACCTGTGTCGCGACCCGCCTGGCCGCAGGCCATGCCAACAACGCCCTTCCGCAGACTGCGCAGGCAATTGTGAATTGCCGTATCTTGCCGGGACACTCCGCCGAGGAAGTGCGTCAGAAGTTGGTCGAACTGCTGGCCGATCCCAAGATCACCGTGCGGTATATAGGCGCGATCGGACAGGTAACGGATCACGCGGCAGAGACCGAGCCGCGCCACTCCCCTCCTTTGCGGCCCGATGTGATCGAGCCTTTGGAGAAAGTGACGGCCGAGATGTGGCCGGGCGTCCCGGTGATTCCCGACATGGCAACCGGCGCCTCGGATGGGGTGTACACCAATGCGGCAGGCCTGCCAGCCTACGGTATTTCGGGCGAGGCCATCGACCGCGACGACATCCGCGCGCACGGCAAGGACGAGCGCATCCGGATCGAGTCGTTCTACCGAGCGGTGGATTTTTATTACCGCTATTTGAAAGCGGTCACTTCAGAAAACTGAGGCCGTCGCGCTTGGTGGAGGGGCTCGGGGCGACTCGCCCGTCCGGCCGCAGGTCTCCCTACGACCGAGTCTCGGTCGAATCCGACGTCTATTTCTCTGCCCGCTAAAGCGGAAACTGTCGTCCCACCAGCTCCATGGCGTCTTCTTTGCTGCGCAACCGGCCTTCGAGCTGCCCATCTTCGACGGCTGACAGAATCTGTTTGAATCTGGGTCCAGGAGTATAGCCGGCTGCAATCAGATCTTCGCCCCGGATCAAGGGCGCCGGCCGCATGACTTCCGGAGGGGTTGCGGCCAACTTCTCTCTCACCAAGTTGTACGACGTAAGATCGCGGTGGCTTGCCAGGCAGTCTAGGCGATGCAGGTCGAGGTGCTCGTCAAAGCGCGGCAGGCGCAGGAACTTCTTCAGCGTGGATTGGTTCATCTGCGTGGCGTGGCCAAAGCGCATGTGGTTGGCGATCAGCGCCAGAATCTGCTCGCTGTCATGGTTAGAAAAGTGCAGCCGGCGGCAGATTCCCTCGGCCATCTTCACCCCCACGTCGACATGCCCGTCAAAGCGAATTCGTTCGGCTACACGAAAGGTCGGTGGCTTGCCCACGTCGTGCAGAAGCGCTCCCCATGCAAGGGTCGCCGGGCAAGGGCGCGGCAAATTCTCGAGCAGCAGCAAGGTGTGGACGAACACATCGCCTTCGGGATGAAACTGCGGCGGCTGCTNNTGCCGGGGGTGGCCTTCGGTCAGCATTTTGGTCAGCTCATCGCGTACCCGCTCACGCGAGACTTGGCCAGTGCCCCCCGCCTGCTTCTTGATCTCCCGGAAGGTCTCGGGCTCGATGGTGTATCCGAGGCGCGCCGCAAATCTCACGGCGCGCAACATACGCAGTCTATCCTCGGCGAATCGCCGCCCCGGTTCGCCGATGGCGCGGATGGTCTTTGTTCTCAGGTCGTTCTGGCCGCCGACAAAATCGAGCACCCGGTTCTCGAGGGGATCGAACAAGAGGCCATTGATGGTGAAGTCGCGTCGTTCGACATCCTCCCGCGGATCCTTGCTGAAGCGAACCTCATCCGGATGGCGGCCGTCGCTGTAGCCGATGTCGCTGCGAAAGGTGGCCACTTCAACGGTCTCGGGCGGGGAGGAGGGCCCTATTGGGCAAGCTAGGTCTCGACTGCCGGGTTCTTCAGTGGAGAGGTTACTCCGAAGGCCTCGGTCGGCAGTCAAGACACTCTCGGTCGCGGGCACCAGCACAACCCCAAACTGCGCGCCCACGGCGTAGGTCTCAGGAAAAATGCGCATGACTTCATCCGGGGCGGCGCTCGTCGAGACGTCATAGTCGGCCGGTTCGCGGTTCAGCAGGAGATCGCGCACGCATCCGCCAACGAGGTATGCCTCGTGGCCGTGCTCGCGCAGGGTGCGGATGATCGAAATAGCGAAGGATTTCATTCCCGTTGGTTGCGATTCGCCCGGTTCGAAGTCTGACGCTTGTGGCCTGACCGACGGTTCGTCATACCTTTGGGGCGCGCTCACCCGCCCGAGTTCCACTCTGCGCGCTGGCTGGCACGTTCCTCTTCGTTCAGCGTGAACCATGACTCGGCCAGATCCCGTACCCGCTCGAGCGCCGCCTGCATCTCGGTCTGTTTGCGCTCGAGTTCGGTCGAGTCTGCCTCCGGCGAGACGCGGATCAGCGGCGCGCCCACCATCACGGCGCGGGAAAAGGGATGCGGAATCTGCATCAGATCCCAGGCTTTTTCGAGCGTCCGTGCGCGCTCCACTCCGATGTGAAATACGTAGATGGGCTTTCCCGTGCGGCGGGCGAGCATCACGGGGCCGGGTTTCGCGACGTAGCGCGGGCCGCGTGGGCCATCGATACTAAAAGCTGCGTCGTGACCTTCCGCAAGGCGGCGGGCCATCACGGCCAGGCCGCGCAGTCCGCCGCGCGTGGAGCTGCCTTGCGC
>PKYX01000534.1:15457-18252 GCA_003132825.1 Acidobacteriaceae bacterium | reverse complement strand
CAGGTGTTGGCCAATGTCGAGGAGCAGGGTGGCCGGAGACAGCGCGACTGGCTGCCGGTCGGGCAGTCTGAAGTTCGCGGTCGAATAATAGAGTTTTTGCGCGAGGTGTGGTTTCAGCCGGCTGTCGAGTTGGTCGGGAAAACGGTTGTTGCGTCCTGCCCAGTGAAACGCCAGAGTTGCAAACAAGGAAGTCATGGAGTGATCCATATGGGCCGTGACTCCGCCTTCCGGGCCAAACGTCACGATCACCTGCGGACGAAATTCGCGTACCTCCAGCGTGAGGTCCGACGCCACGCGGTAAAGATCCTGGCGATGTAGTTGGCCGTCGGGATAGTCGAGCACCGTCCCCCGGCTGACCCCGAGAATTCGACACGAGGCGGCAAATTCTTTGCGGCGCATGGCCGCCAGTTCATGGTCGCTCTTAGCCCCTCCGCGGTGGGTCGCGGCCTGGCCGGGGGTGAGGCACAGAACCGAGGTCTCGACTCCGCGGTCGGCGTATACGCGCAGTGCGCCGCCGAAGCCGCCGGCTTCGTCGTCGGGATGAGCGGTGATGCACATGAGTCGAAGCATGGACTCGATTGTAGCGTGGGGGATGCGCTCTGAGGAGGAGCGGAAGAACTCCTGCGGGGCTCGAAGTTTCGCCGCCCCAGCGGGAGAAAACTCCACCGCCCCCTGCGCCCCGGCCTCGGTCAGCCGGAAAGATGCCGGCACGGAGGCGTACGAATGTCACGCCAGTTTGCCGGCTTTCGCCGCCAGGGCCTCGCTCGCAATGTCCGCGGGCTCTTCCTCCAACAGGAAGGCCAAGACTTCCTGCGGCACGGTCGCGTTCCACACCGGAGCGAAGGATTGGCGGTGCTCGGGCGAGGGCCCTTGTTCCCTGAGCGCTGCGAGATGATGGGGAGTGCTGTAACCCTTGTTCGAGGCGAGCCCGTAAGCCGGAAACACCGAATCCCACTCGCAGACCATGCGATCGCGTTCGACTTTCGCCAGGATGGAAGCGGCTGCGACGGAGGCGGAAAGCGCGTCTCCATGGATGATTGGGTCTTGCGGCAAGTCGCAATCGAGGCGCATGGCATCGATCAGCAGATGATCCGGGCAGGGCTCTAGCTGCAGGACGGCATCGAGCATAGCGACGCGCGAAGCCTGATAGATGTTGATCTGATCGATGCGGGCGGCGTCGACGGCGGCGATGGCCCAGGCGATCGAGTGTTCGCGGATCCGCATCGCTAGAATCTCCCGCCGCTCCGGCAATAGCAGCTTGGAATCGCGCAGGCCGCGGATGCGATACGAGGCATCGAGAATTACGGCGGCGGCTACGACCGGTCCGAACAGGCAGCCCCGGCCCACTTCGTCGACTCCAGCTACCAGCTGCGCGCCGCCTCCCCAGGCTTTCTTCTCATAGCGCAGGGTGCAGCGCAGGCGCTTGAGCAAGCGGAGCTTGGCGGCGGAGGCCGACAAAGTTTTTTCGCGGTCGAGTTTGAGCGTGGGTGACACGGCTCTGGGGATACAAGGCATCTTCGCCGAGAGCGGGGCTGTGGAGCAAGGATCAATACCATCAAAACCCTAAAGATCAAGAAAATGTGACGGGTTTGGGCTGGGCTCCCGGCAAACCCAAGGCAGAGCGGAAGTAACCGGGCGTGCCAGTTACCAAGGTAAATTGACCCTCTTTCGCAGGGGCTGCTACGGTCTTAGGAGAAGCGGTTTGTAGGCTAGGCTTTTTGCCTCCAATACTTTTGTGAAGGACACTACCAAACAGCAGCCGGCGCAGGTGGAACTGTCGAAGTCGGGGCCGGAACGCTCCGACAAGCGAGTCCACGTGGCTTTGCCGGTTCGCATCACCTACTGGGACCAGGACAAGAAGCCGGGTCTTGAGATGGCCTGCACCTATGATATTTCTCCGCACGGAGCAAGGGTTAGCAGCCTGCGCTGCGTGAAGGAAACGGGGGAAATCATTGCCATTGAGCGCGGCCGGAACAAGTCGTTTTGCCGCGTGGTGTGGATTGGCGATGCGGACTCGGAGCTGCGCGGGCAGATCGGGCTGCAGTGCGTCGAATCGGAACGCACTATGTTTGAGGGCGAATTGCGCGACATGAGCGACGTCTATGACACCATACTCCGGGACAGCACTTCGCGCCGGGGGAACGTCGTGGGCGATAAAGGCAATCGCAGAATCCTCGAGCGCCTGCCGGTCGTTGGAGTGGCGGAACTGTTGAAGGGGGGGCGCAACGGTAGCCAGAAAGCCACCCTGAAGGACCTGTCGGAGATGGGCTGCCTGGTTACGACCAAGCAGGTGGTGCTGCCGGGCACCGATATAAAGCTGGTGCTGCACGTCGCCAACTATGCGGTGAACTTGAAAGGGCAAGTGAAGCACTCGGCGCTCGACGAAGGGATTGGCATTGAGTTCAGCGAAATCCGCAAGGGCGACCGCGATACCTTGAAGTTTCTGCTGCGCAAGCTGGAAGAGAAAAAACTGGAAGACGTCTTTCAGCTGGAAGTCCACCCCTAGTTCTGCTAGCCGCCTTCGCCGCGAAAAAACAGATACCCAGACATGCCAGCCGGGGAAGGGTACCGGCAGAGGCACCGCAGGCAGCAAGAACCAGATTCTCCATGGGCTCGCCAGCGCCGCGCCCGCGAGTCTATTTCTCCCACGCCGTAGCCAGGAACAGGTAGCGATAGCGCCGGTCATCTTTGCGCGCTTCCGGTTGCTCGTCCAAATGCATCACCTGCCATCCGGTGGCTGAGGAATATACCGGCCACTTCGGCAAATCGGGGCCGTTCGGATCCCCGCTGCGCGC
>PKYX01000534.1:0-15431 GCA_003132825.1 Acidobacteriaceae bacterium | reverse complement strand
CGATAACGATAGATGGGTTGCTTGCCGGTGGTCGCTTGCGCCTCCATCCACCTCCAGGCAGACCAGGCGATGAAGCGGTCGCCGACGAAATCTTCCATGGAACGCTCCGCTTCGGCATCGGTATCGGCCGAGTACAGGCGCAAAAAATCCGCCGCACGCACGCCAAACTCTTTTTGCGCCGCAGTCTTCATGGTGTCCACCGTGGTCTTTTCCGACGCAGCCGCCATGGCGAAGCTGCCCTCGTCGTGGTTCCATCCGGCCAGCAGCGGAACGTCGTTCTGCAAGCCGGCAGCGAAGATTGCGGGGAGAGATTCGCGCAGAAAATATCCATCGATGTCAGGAACAAAATTGACGACGCCGCCGGGCTTAAAAAAAGCGTCGAGCAGTTCTTGCGCCGGCATGGCGCGGAGTTGCGCCAGAGTCTGCTCACCGAAAGCAGCGCTGATCAGTTTCGCATCCCTTTGTTCGCGGACCGCCATGGAATCGAACGCGATTCCGCTGCTGAAAAAAGCCGCGCCACTCTCCCCGATCGCCTTTTGGAACAAGCCGTGGGCGGCAGAGGAGGCCATCAGGGCGCTGACCGAAAACGATCCGGCGCTCTCGCCGAAGATGGTCACGTTGCCGGGATCGCCGCCGAATAGGGCGATGTTGTCATGGACCCAGTGGAGAGCGGCCAGCTGGTCGAGCAGGCCGTAGTTGCCGGCTGAATTGCGCCCCGACTCGGCGGCAAGTTCGGGATGCACGAGAAAACCGAGGATGCCCAGGCGATAGTTCATGGAGACCACCACCACGCCTTCTTGGGCCAGAACCGAGCCATCCTGCCGGCCTTCCGAAGTTGAGCCGGCCACGAAACCTCCGCCGTAGATCCAGACCATGACTGGAAGTTTCTTGCGGATGGTGGCCGGAGTCCACACGTTCAGGAACAGACAATCTTCGCTTTCGCTCAAATCGCGAAAGCCCATATCGCCGAACACCGGCTTCTGCATACAGCGCGCGCCGAACTCGGTGGCTTTGCGCACTCCCGTCCAGTGCGCTGCCGGCTGAGGTGGCCGCCAGCGAAGGTCACCGATGGGCGGCGCGGCGTAGGGAATTCCAAGAAAGGCACGAACCCTGCTCCCGCTATTGCCCGAGACTGCGCCTTCGACGATGCCGGATTCGGTTCTCGTCTGCAGCGCGATGTCCGCGGCGTTCGAGGCCACGGGCCACGGCCCTACAACGAGCAGGAGAAGCCATGTGCGGACCGAGGGCATTCTGGGAGCCTTCATCACCCGAGTTCCTCTCGAGGATTCCATCACCTGGATCTTAGGCGCGAGGCAGACTCGCGTCCTCCCGTGCGGAGGCAAATTTGAGGTTTTCCCGCAGCCTGGGAAGCCGCGGCCCGCCGCGGCTTTTCGCTGCTCCCGTGAAGCCGAGGTTCGGTTCCAGGTGGCTATTCAGCGGCCACGGTTGCAGCCACCGGCGGCTCGTACGCCACGTCTTTCAAGCGGGCAGCTTTGCCGCGCAGGCCGCGCAGGTAGTAGAGCTTGGCGCGGCGGACCTTGGACGAGCGCACCACTTCCACCTTGTCGATCACCCGCGCGTTGAGTGGGAAGATGCGCTCGACGCCCTGGCCGAAGCTCATCTTGCGCACCGTAAAACTGGCGTGCGGGCCATGGCTGCGAGCGATGACGACGCCCTCGAAGGCTTGCAGGCGTTCCTTATCACCTTCTTTAATCTTCACATTCACGCGGACGGTGTCGCCGGGAGCGAATGCAGGAATATCACTGCGCTTGGTTTTGGCGAGGAGCTTTTCGATGATTTGGTTCGACATGACCGTATCCCTTCCTCATTCTATATCGTCTAGATCTTCCGCTCATCACTTTCGCCCACGATCTGGGCCAGTAGTTTCTTTTCTTCCTCGCTGAGTGCCGCCTGGTTGACCAAGTCCGGGCGGTTGCGCAACGTCTTTCCGAGCGCNNATTTCTTCGTGATTGCCTGAAATCAGCACCTCCGGCACCGCCATCCCACGGAATTCCGAGGGGCGGGTGTAGTGCGGATAGTCCAATAGTCCGCCCGCTGCGCAGGTCGAACTTGGTACGCCTTCAACTTCGGCTTTCGGGTGCGTGCTGAACGACTCCTGCCGCGTCGAGGCCTCGTTGCCGACGGCCCCCGGAATCAGCCGCGTCATGGCGTCTAAGATCACCGCTGCACCCAACTCGCCGCCGCTAAGGACATAGTCGCCGATCGAGAGTTCATGGTCGGCCAGGTGCTCGCCCACCCGCTCATCAACCCCTTCATAGCGTCCGCAGATCAATACGATTCGCTCGAGTGCGGAAAGTTCCTCGGCCACACGCTGGCCGAAGCGTTTGCCTTGCGCCGACAAAAGGACCGCGCTCTGCTTGGCGGCGCTGCGCCCATCTCGCGGCGCGATGTCGAGCGCTTCCATACATTCAAAGATCGGTTCCGGCTTGAGCACCATGCCTTCGCCGCCGCCGAAGGGGCGGTCATCCACGGTGCGGTGCCGGTCGTGCGCAAAAGCTCGCAAGTCATGGATCCGAATCTCCACCAGGCCGAATTCCCGGGCCCGGCGGACGATGCCATAGTCGAGCGGTCCACGGAAGAAGTCGGGAAAGATGGTTAAGATGTCGACCTTCATCGAGGATCTGAAAGCTCGCGAGCTTGGCTCGGCGGTCCTGGCGCAGCGCTCATCGCCGCTGCTGCTGCTTTTCTTCCGGGCTCAGGGGCGCGTTTACTTCGAGCAGGCCTTCGGGCAACTGCATGCGAATTTGCTTGCGCTCGGGATCGACGCTCTCCAAGTAGGCCTCGGCGTAGGGAATCTCCCATTCCTTGGCTTGGGCCTTGACCACCAGCAGTGGCGCCTCTCCGGCGCCGAACCGCACATCCTGCACCGTGCCAACTTCGCGATTCCCGTCAAACACCACGCAGCCAACCAGGTCGCCGACATAGGTCCAGCCCGGCGCGAGCTGGGCGCGCTGCTCGCGTGGCACCTGGAGTTCCGCTCCCCGGAGTGCTTCGGCATCCGAAATCGAATCGACCCCGGCAAACTTCAGAACCAAACGTCCCTGGTGCGGCCAGAACTGCTCAATCTGCAAGTCGCGTCGAGTGCCGTCTTTCGCGAGCGCCGACAGCTGCATGCCTTGGTGGAATCTGTCGTCGAGCTGGGTGTGCAGTTCGGCTGCGACTTCACCGCGGCGGCCTTGCGTCTTCAGCACGCGGGCGAGGGTGATGAACTCGGCGGTTATTCCAGGATCTCCAACTCGAAGCGTTTGTTCAGCCGGAAGCCTGCGGCATTCACCAGAGAGCGCAGAGCGCGCACGGTGCGGCCGTGTTTGCCGATCGCCTTGCCCATATCAGCCGGGGCGACCTCGAGCTCAATGACGGTCTCGCCGCCTTCCTCAACCTGATACACCAGAACTTCGTCGGGGGCATCGACCAGCAACTTCGCGATATGCTCGACCAAGGTTCGCACATCCCCGGTTGGCTCGCTCATTTCGGGCTCCAAATCAATGGGATGAAATTTCCGCGGCGCGCCCCGCGAGATCAGGCAACCGGAGCGTGGCTAGCCGGCGCCGGTTTCGACACGATCTTGCTGACCCGGTCCGACAGCTTGGCACCTTTTGACACCCAGTAGTCAATGCGCTCGCGCTTAAGTTCAATGCTAGCGGGGTTGGTGCGCGGGTTGTAGGTGCCCACGACCTCCACCGGAAGACCGTTGCGCGCCCGTTCCTTTTCGATCACCACCACACGATACTGCGGTTGTTTACGCGCACCCGTGCGCTTGAGACGAATCATTAACACAGAACTTTGGTTCCTTTCCTAATGCTGCTGGCAGGAGTGGTACAAGCCGTTATTTTCACAGAATTTAGGGGGGATAGCAAGGGCGGAAGGCGGGAATTCCAAATGCTCCAAGGGTAAATGCTCCAAGATAATGTCNNCGCATGGTGACGATGAAACAGGGCCAAGACGCGAGGGCCTCAGTCCGCCTGGCTCAGCGCCGCGGGTCTGGGTTTCACATCGCACAGAAAGCTGGCCGCCGACAAGCTGAGCAGAGGGCCGGCAACGTTGAACAGGTACCGGCCCATGTTCCCTTCGGCTCCAGCAACGGCATGGTATGCGTTGAGCAGCAGCGCGAGCAGGGCTGCGGCCGCCGAGGCCCAGACCCAGGGCCGGGGAAATTGCTTGATCCGCACCAGACCCAGCGGCAAAAGCCAAATGAGGACATACCAGGAGTCTTTGTCCACGAGCGAAACCAACAGGGTCATCGAATGGCTGGAGTGCGAATTCAATCCTGCAGCAAAATTCCAGGGCCAAACCAGCTGACCGGTAATGCTTGACTGCAGGATCGTAACCGTCAGCAGTTCGAGGATGGCCATTGCCGCGATCCAAAGCCCCGTGCCCAGACGGTTTGCACCCTCCCTTTCTGACGCGCTTTTTGAGAACAGCCACCACGTTCCCGCCAGGGTGACCGAGAATGGGACAAAGGATTCCTTCGCCAGGGCTCCGAAAACACCCAATATCGGCAGTAGCCACCAGCGGCGAAACAGTAGGCTGACGACCACCGCCATCAGGAAGAATCCTTCGCCCGCGTCCACCAAGCCCGCCAACTGAGCGTTTGGGATGGCAAAATTGAGCAGGTACAGCATGGCCGCGACCAGACCGGTCGAATGGTTGTCGAAATGCGTGCCGCCTACCGTGGACAACAAGAACGCGGTGCTCGCGACCAACAGAGAGTTTACGACCAGGAATCCGAATAGCAATGGATCCCAGCTTCCGACGTGGCCTTGGGCGAGAGCGTACAAGGGACGCACCAGGTAGGGCTCGAGAACACGGAAGCGAAAGGGGGCCGGCACTGTGCCCGGCCCCTCGGTCGTGAGCTTTGCATAGCTTGCGGAATCGGGGAGGAGTTTGCGCGGGTCATAGCGATTCAGCGTGGGATAGCCCAGCCCCAGGCACATGAGGAAGAAAACACACCAGAGAAGGAAGTTTCTCGGGAACCCGGGGGCTGGAGGGTGGGATGAAATGGCAAAAACCCTTTCGAGTGGTCAGACATCAAACCGACCGCGGAATTCTAGCCCCATTCCCCTGATGATGAAAGCGAATGCGAGCGTTCTAGACAAGGTGGCGGCGTTCCATTTTGCGAAAGCTTGGAAAATTAGTATGCTGTGACAGTCTTTAGTGAGCCCCATGAACTGTCGGTCCATTCCCGGCGTGTGCGCTTGCGTGGCTTGGCTGCTTGCAGCTGCCGCTGCCCAAACCGCTCCTTCCAGTCAGCCGGAGGTTGCTGCCCCCGCCTCCTACGCTTCGGTCAGCCAACTGAACACCATGCTGACGCAACTGGAACAGGCTTCGCAGGCAGCACAGCTCGATTTGGCCAAGATGAGGATCGAACGCTGGAAAGCCGATGGGGGCAGCAAGCGGCAGGCCCAGCAGAATGTGGAGTCCATCGAGCGCAACTTGCAGGAGGCGTTGCCGGGGATGATTGCGGAGCTGCGGAGCTCGCCCGAGAGTCTGCCCTCGAGTTTCAAACTCTATCGTAATTTGGACGCGCTCTACGACGTGTTTGGCGCGGTGGTGGAGTCGGCGGGCGCCTGGGGTTCGAAGGATGAGTTCCAATCGCTCGAGAGCGACTTGGGAGCACTCGAGAAATCGCGGCACGGGTTTGCCGACCGCATGGAGAGTTTGGCTTCTGCCAAGGAAATGGAACTAGCGCGCTTACGCAGCGAAGCGCGGAGCGCGCAGGCGGCAGCCAGTGCAGCGCCGCCCAAGAAGGTAATCGTCGATGACACCGAGCCGGTGAAGAAGGTAGTGAAAAAGAAACCGGCCGCCAAATCGACCAAGCCGGCCATTTCGGGTGCCGCAACCACTCCCCCCCCAACCCCGCCGCCGAAGTCCCAATAAGAACCTTCGGCCGGCTTCGGCAGCCCCGGCTGTCGACGGTATCGACTCCAGTTGGCACCGGGGGGCTACAGCCCGAGGCTTTCCCACCCCTGCCCCGCAGCGGCTTCGCTCGAGGCTGGCGGCTCTTGATCTAAGCTATTGAAATAAAAATAGTTGCTTCCGGGAACCCCAGGCCCCGGGTCGGGGTCTATAGAAATATAGCGGCCAGACTGGGTTCGGGCTAGCGTGGCTTTTGGTGGGCTTGCGACCCGAAAGAATCTATAATGGAGGTGACGCCTTGGCAATGATGGCGGGAGCGACCACCTTGGGAGATTTCGCGGGTGCAATAGGAATTCGGACGCAGGAGGCCGCCATTGTGGCGGAACTGAAGGCCGGGTCAGAAGTGGCCTATGCCTGGCTCATCGGCGAATTCCATCAGCCCGTCTACAGCCTGGTCTACCGCATTGTCGCAGACTCCTCCGACGCGGCCGACACTACCCAGGAAGTGTTCCTGAAGGTATTCCGCGGGATGAAGCAATTCCAAGGCGAGTCTAGTCTGAAGACCTGGATTTACCGCATTGCCATTCACGAGGCTTCGAACCGTCGGCGCTGGTGGTTTCGCCACAAAGCGCACGAGACGTCGATTGAGCCGGTCGAAGGCGGGGCGGGGCCGGATGCGGGGCTGGCCATCAAAGACACCTTGATGGATGAAGGAGAATCACCCTTCGATAACCTGCTTCATGAAGAGATCCGATTGCGCGTCGAACAGGAACTGCGCAAGGTTACCGAACCATTCCGTACGGCGGTCATTCTGCGGGACCTGGAGGACATGTCTTACGAGGAAATCGCCGAGATCACGGAGGTCTCGCTGGGCACGGTGAAATCGCGGCTGACCCGGGGCCGGGGAGCGCTGCGGGAGCGGCTGACGGCATACGTGCGGGAGATGGGCTCACAACTGGGGCTCGAAGTACCCCCGGAAAGCGCCCAGCCCGCGGAGTCGCGATCTCAGGTTTCGTCTGCGGTGGTCGAAGTAGAGGTGACTCGATGAAATGCGCCCAAGCCAAAACGCTGATGTCTTCGTATCTGGACGGCGCAGTGACCGGCACACAGATGCACGAACTCGGCGAGCACATGCAAGCCTGTGTGGCCTGCAATGAGAAATATGTGGCTTTGCATCAGACCCAGCAGTTGCTGGCCAAGGTGAGGCGCAGGAAGGCGCCGGAGGACCTGGCGCTTCGCCTGCGGGTCGCGATCTCCCGCGAAGCCGCGCGGGCGCGGCGGCCTTATCTGGCCGGCGTGCTGATTCGGCTGGAAAACGCGGCCAATGCTTTCATGGTTCCCGCCGTCACCGGCTTGGCCACGGCGGTGGTGATTTTCGGATTGCTGATGGGTTTCCTGGCGGCGCCGTTGGTACAGGCGGATAGCCCGGATGTTCCTTTAGCGCTGAACACCGATCCGCAATTGCAACAATCCGCTTTCGGAACCACTCTCGATGCCGTCCACGGCGATTCGCTGGTGATCGAAGCCATCGTGGATGCGAACGGGCGGGTACAAGACTACCGCATCCTGTCGAATCCCAAGGATTCTCAGGCGGTGCTGCCGGAAGTGAAGAACATGCTTCTGTTTACCACCTTTCGTCCGGCGACCTCGATGGGTCGGCCAACCGCTGGCCGAGCGGTGCTGTCGTTCTCTAAGATCAGCGTGAAAGGATAGATAGCCGGGCTGGCTGGCCGAGACCGGTTCGGTGGACGCTAGAAGCCAGGAGCTAACCACTCGGGAGCTTTCTTTGTTTGACCCTCCGCGGCGAACCTCTTAAACTGGCACAGTACCCGCACACCTACCAGCCCGGGAGGCTTTCCCTGAATTTTAGGTTTCGATGTTCGTTCCTTGCGGCCTGGCTTGCCCTCCTGACGCAGACGGGTCTGGCACAAAACACACCCGCCATCGCGCTCGACAGCAACGAGACGCTGTTTACGGTTTTGACCGCGATCAACAGCTGCGGATACGATGCGGAGCTCAGCACCTCCGATCCATTGCGGGTCCAAATCCGGACCGAAGTCGCGGCGGCCATGCAAGCGTCGCCGGACAACCGGGAGGCGGCCGCGACCATGTGCGGCGTCTACAATCAATCGCGACCGCAGTCCGACCCTTCGCGGACGCTCTCCACCTACGTTTCCCTGGCACTGTTCCTCAACGCGCCGCCGGAACTTACTCTGAAGGCGAAAGAAGTGGACATGCCGCCGGACGCCACCGCATTGGTCGGCATGGTGCCCCTGCTGCAGAGCTTTTATGGCCGGGCCGGGCTGCATGAAATCTGGGAACGGCACCGGGAAGCGTATGCGGCTCTGGCCGCGCGTTACCATGATTCCCTGGCGAAGATGCTGTTCGACACCGATATCTATCTCAAGCTGCCCTCGGAGGGATACTTGGGACGCGGATTCACGGTCTATATCGATCCCATGGGCGCGCCCGGACAAACCAACGCCCGGAATTACGGCTCGGACTACTACGTGGTGATTTCTCCCGGGAACGGATCGGATCTCAAGATGGAGCAGATCCGCCATACCTACCTGCATTACCTGCTCGATCCCATGGCGATGAAGTATCCGCTTGAGGTGAAGCGTTTGCAGCCGCTGCTCGACGCCGTGAAGGCTGCACCCATGGATGAAAGTTTTAAAGACGATCCTTCGCTGCTGGCCACGGAGTGCCTGATCCGGGCCATCGAAGCCCGCACGGTGGGATCGAGAAAAGCGCCGGATGCGCAACGGGAGCAGTTGGTCCAGAAGTCCGAGGAGCAGGGATTCGTCCTGACCGGCTATTTTTACTATGCGCTGGTGAAGTTTGAAAAAAGTCCCGAGGGTCTACGCAACGCGTACCAGGGCATGCTCGCCGACATCGACGTGGGGCGGGAACAGAAGCGCGTGTCCGAAGTCCACTTTGCCAAGCACGCCGACCCCGAGGTGCTGCATCTGGCGCGTCCGGAGGGGAAACTCCTGCTGACCGCATCGCAGCGGCTCTCCGCGGGGGATGCGGAGGGGGCGCAGAAGCTGGCGCAACAGGCGCTCGACGAGAAGAACGAAGATCCGGGGCGGGCCTTGTTCATTTTGGCGCAGGTTGCAACCATGCNNCCATGCGCCGCGACCTGGAAGGGGCGCGCGGTTATTTTCAGAAGGCGCTCGAAGTCGCGCACGAGCCGAACGTGGTGGCTTGGTCTCATATCTACCTGGGAAGAATCTCCGATTTGCAGGAGGACCGGGCTGCGGCTCTCGATCATTACCGGGCGGCGCTCAATGCCGGGGCCGGACTGCCGGAAGCCAAAGCCGCGGCGGAGCGCGGGATCCAGCAACCTTATGAACCACCCGCTCATCCCCAGTAGGAACCGAGCGGAGGAGAAATCCATCGACCCGAGTTTCGAGGTCGCGAACGTTAAGGAGAGAGCATGAAGCGAGCAGCAATGGTGGTCACGGTGCTGGGGCTGGCAAGTTTTGCGGTGGCGGCGCAATCCGCGCCGCCCGCTCAGAGTTCCCCCGCGGCGCAAACGGGCCCGGCGCAGCCCGCGCCCTCACCCGCCGCAGCGGCGCCGGCGAAGCGGCCGCCGCAGGCCAAGACCCAGCCCGAGTTTGACGCTTACCAGGCGGCCATGGCCAATGCCCAAGACCCGGCCGCGATGGAAAAGGCGGCGGATGATTTCTCGACGAAGTTTCCCGACAGCGAACTGCGGATTCTGCTCTTTCGGGCTGCGATGCATGGCTACCAGAGCGCCAATAACGCGGACAAAATGCTGGCCACGGGCCGCAAGATTCTGGGTATCGACGCCGACGACCCGGAAGCTCTGATTGCCGTAGGGGAAGTTCTGGCCGAGCGCACCCGGGATACCGATCTCGATAAGGCACAGCGTTGGGACGAGGCCATGAAATCGGGCCAGCGCGCGCTGCAGACCATCGACACCGACCTTTCCATCCCGGCGAACACGCCGCAGGAGAAGGTGGATGACTACAAAGGGTATCTCCGCTCGAGCGCTTATTCCGTCTTAGGGGCGGTGGATTTCAATCAGGAAAAGTTCCCTGAGGCAGAAGGCTTTTTTCGCAAGTCCATTGACGCCTACCCGACTCAGCCCGATCCCGTGGTGGTGCTGCGCCTGGCCTTGGCGCTCGACAAGCAGGGCCGGTATGCGGACGCATTGAAAGAAGCGGATCGGGCGGTCGACCTCAGCCAGGGGAACCAAACCTTGGCGGATCCCGCGCGCCGGGAACGCGACCGATTGGTGCAGCTGACCGGCGGGATTCCCGTGCCAGCGCCGAATTCTCCGGCAACGCCCACGCAGGACCCGGCTGCACCGAAGAAATGACCAACACCAACCCACCGGCGCCCAGCGCCGACCAAAGGAAGAACATGAGACCAGTATGGATGTTGATCGTGATGCTGGCGTTCACCGCCTGCGCGTTGGGGCAGCAAGCAGCCCCGCCGCCAGCGCCCGCGAACGGCTNNCGCCGGCGCCCGCGAACGGCTCACAACCGCCAGCGCCGGCGGGCAAGAAGTCACCCAAGGCAAAGAGCCAAGCGGAATTGAACGCCTATACGGCTGCTGGTTCGCTCACCGACCCTGCGGCCATGGAAAAGGCGGCGGACGATTTCGCGGCGAAGTTTCCCGACAGCGACCTGTCTCCGCTGCTCTACCGGACGGTCATGCGCACCTACCAGGCCGCGAATAACAATGACAAAGTCCTCGAGATGAGCGAAAAACTGTTGAAGAGTGATCCGGATGATTCTGAGGCCTTGGTGGATGTGGCACAAGTGCTCACAGAACGCACGCGCGACAGCGACGTCGACAAGGACCAGAGTCTTGCCCGGGCCATGCAATGCGCCCAGCATGCTCTCGAGACCGTCGACCACGATGTTCCATCGGGATTGACCGGAGCTCAGGAGGATATTTTCAAAGCCTTGACCCGCTCGAACGCCTACTCCGTCATCGGCACGCTCGAATACAACGCGGGAAAGTTTCCCGAGTCCGAAGTCTCATTCCGCAAGTCCATCGATGCCTTCGCCGCCCAACCCGACCCCGTGGTCATGCTGCGGCTCGCCATGGCGCTCGATAAGGAAGGCAAATATCCCGAGGCACTCAAGGAAGCAGATCAAGTCGTGACCTTGACCCAGGACGGCACTCCGGCGGGGGTTTTGGCGCGTCGGGAGCACGCCCGGTTGGCGAAGCTGACGGGCGGAGGCAGCCCGGCTGCAGATCCTGCGAAGAAATAAAGAAGCCGCCAACCTAGGCGCTGCTGCCGAGCCTGCAGAACAAGCGTTTTTCTCGTTCCGCAGGACTGGCAGTGGCGGCGTGCTCGACCGGTGGCTGTCTCAGCAGCAGGGCACCAATCACATGGAACCAAGGGACATCGCTCTGTTGCAGGAAGCTCTCGGCTATTCGTTCGTTCGCCCCGAGTTGCTCGAACAGGCGCTGACCCACACCTCCCAGGCGCGCGAGCGGGAAGCCCTGCAGCCGCCCGGGGCTGGCCGTGTTGGCGACAACGAACAACTCGAATTTCTGGGAGACGCCGTTCTCGGATTCATGACCAGCGAGGTGCTGTTTCACCGCTTCCCGCAGTTCCGGGAAGGAGAGCTTTCGAAGCTGCGGGCCCATCTGGTGAGCGAAAGGCATCTAATCGTGGTGGCGGAGGAGTTGAAACTGGGCGAGTACCTGCGGCTCGGGCGAGGCGAGGAAAAAAGCGGCGGCCGCCATAAGCCGGCGCTGCTGGTCGATGCCTTGGAGGCCGTGTTGGCGGTGCTCTATCTCGACGGCGGAATGGAGACGGTGCGCCGCGTGGTTCTAGAGCGCATTCTCGATCCCGAACTGGAGCGCCTGAGAGACAGCGGCCACGCCCTGCCTTTGACCGATTACAAGTCCACCTTGCAGGAAACCCTGCAAGCCGCCGGCCGGCCTCAACCCGCCTACGTTCTGGTGCAGTCCCAGGGTCCGGAGCACAAGAAGATCTTTACCGTCGAAGCCAGGCTGCGCGCCTCAGATGCCGAGGGCGCAGCTGAATTCGTGGGCCGGGCGGAGGGTTCCACGAAAAAGACCGCGGAACAAGACGCGGCGCGACAAGTGCTGGAATATTTGGCGGCGCTTCCGAGTGCAGGGAACGGCGCCGTGCCGGGCAAGCGGGGTGCGCGTGGGAAATCCTGACACCATGGAAGTGAAGCAGCCACAACCGCCGACTGACCGGGTGAGCTCGCTGCAGTCGCTGCTGGCGACCGTGGTGATTGCGGTTTTCATCATCACGTTTGTGGTGCAGGCTTTTCAGATTCCCTCCGACTCCATGGAAGAAACGCTGCTGGTCGGCGACTATCTGCTGGTGGACAAGGTGCGCTACGGCGGGGGAAAGGCTTCCGATCTTGCCATGCCCTACCGGCCCGTCCAACACAAAGACATCATTGTCTTCAAGTATCCTATGGACCCCCGGCAATACTTCGTGAAGCGAGTGGTCGGGGTGCCTGGGGACCGGGTGCGCCTGCTGAACCGCAGAGTCTACGTAAATGGCATTCCCCTGGAGGAACCGTACGTGCGCTATATCGGCCGAGTGCACGATGAATTCCGGGACGAATTTCCCCAGGTCGACAGCCCGGTTCCGGACCTCGATGCAGGCTGGTCGCTGCAGATGAAGAAGCTGGTCGAAGACGGCCAACTGATTGTTCCGGAAGGGAGTTACTTCGTGATGGGCGACAACCGGGACGACAGCCGGGACAGCCGCTATTGGGGTTTTGTGCCGCAAGAAAACATCGTGGGGCGGCCGTTGCTCATCTACTGGTCAGTGCGGGAAGCTAGCCCCGACCTGCCGCTTTCCCCTACTGCGGGTGATAGACTTTTTCATTTCGCTTATGCCATCACTCACTTATTCCAGATCACCCGCTGGAACCGCGCATTTCGATTAGTTCACTAAAGGTCGGCGCGAAAGCGCCCGAGGACGGATCCGAGTGGCCAAGAACAACAAAGAGTCCAAGAAAGAGATGCCGAAGCAAAAGGACGAAGCGCCGCGTGAAACCCCGGTCGAATTCATGGCCTCGCTGGCGGTCGTCCTAGTGACGGGTTTGTTCATTATTACCTTCATCATGCAGGCTTTTGCCATTCCTTCGAGCTCGATGGAGAACACGCTGCTGATCGGCGACCATGTGTTCGTCAATCGCGTGCAATTCTCACCGCGGTCGCGTTGGCTTGGACCGCTCGTGCCTTATCGTGAGATCCACCGCGGGGATATTGTGGTCTTTTTGTCTCCCGCCGAGCCTGGACTGTATGTGGTGAAACGGATCATTGGCATTCCGGGGGACCGCATTCATTTGCGCGATGGAGTGGTTTATCGCAACGGTGAGAAGCTGGTTGAGCCTTACGTGATCCACAGCAGTGGGGACTACAACCCCTATCGGGACCAGTTTCCGGCGGTGCCGCCGGATCCCAATGGCGAATACGCCGAGCGAGAAACCAAGCTGCAGTCCTACGTCGAGGGCGACGATCTGGTGATCCCGCCTGACAGTTACTTCGGCATGGGCGACAACCGCGATGTGAGCCTCGATAGCCGCTATTGGGGGTTTATCCCACAAGAGAACGTGATCGGGCGACCGATGCTCATTTATTGGTCTTTTGAAACCCCCGCCGGCCAGTACCTGGAAACCGGAGTCAGCGAGCGCATCGAAATCGTGCTCCACAAGATCATTCACTTCTTCGACCAGACCCGCTGGCAACGCACGCTCAAGGTGGTCCGTTGAATTTTCTCCGTTCCAGACGCGGCAAGATCGCCGTGCTCGCGGCGGTGATTCTGGCGCTGTTATCGATGCGCCCGGGCGCAGGCCGGCTGCGCACCCAGATCGTGCGTTCCATCAGCCTTGCCCTCGAGCGGCCCGTGGAGGTTGCTTCGGTCAGCCTGCACCTGTTGCCCCGGCCGGGATTCGATTTGCGGGGCTTTGTGGTTCATGAAGACCCCTCTTTTGGCGACGAGCCCATGCTGCGCGCCGAGCAAGTCACCGCGTCCTTGCGTTTAACTTCTCTTTTCCGCGGGCGGTTGGAGATTTCCCGTCTCAGCCTGACCGAGCCCAGCCTGAATCTGGTCGAAAACAGCGCCGGCCACTGGAACCTCGAAAACCTTTTGGAACGGGCTGACCGCACGCCCGTCGCCCCCACCAGCAAGAGCAAGAACGAAATTCGCCCGGGTTTTCCTTATATCGAAGCCGATCAAGGACGGATCAATTTCAAGCAGGGCCAAGAAAAGAAGCCCTACGCGCTGACCGACGCCAACTTTAGCATCTGGCAAGACTCCGAGAATACCTGGGGGATGAGGCTCAGGGCGCAACCGGTGCGCACCGACTTTAACCTCTCCGATACCGGCACGGTCCGAGTGAGCGGCTCCTGGCAGAGGGCGCGAACCTTGCGCGAAACTCCGATTCAATTCGCCCTGCAATGGGAGCACGCCCAACTCGGACAGGTCACGAAACTGGTATATGGCCGGGACTTGGGATGGCGCGGCACCATTGGAGTTTCGGTCGCGCTGACCGGTACGCCCGCAGACCTCGCCATTTCGACCAGCGATTCGGTGGACGACTTCCGCCGCTATGATCTTCCGGGCAACGGGACTCTGCGCCTGGCGGTCCAGTGCAACGCCCGTTACCGCTCGGTCGATCACGCCCTGCCCGGCGTTTCCTGCCAGGCCCCGATCGGGGGCGGGTTCCTGCGCCTGGATGGAAGTGTCGCCGGGACCCCCGGCTCCCGAACCTACGATCTGGCTTTGCTGGCGCAGGATGTCCCCATCGAAGGCCTGGTGGCGCTGGCCGAGCACGCCAAGAAGGATGTTCCGGAGGATCTGGTCGCAACCGGCAAGTTGGACGCGGCGTTCAAGTTCGAGCGCAAGATGCAGGGGCGTCAAGCCCAGCTGGACTGGTCGGGCGGTGGCCAGACCCGGGGTTTTGCGATCGCATCGGCGCTCGCCAGAACCGAGCTGACCCTCGATGCGGTTCCTTTTTCCGTTGTTCCCGGCACCCGCTTGGGACAGAACACCGGCGGCGTTCCCCCCGGGGCCCCGCAATCGATGGCAGGGTTCGCTAGATTGCCGCATGTGGAGATCGGTCCTTTCAATCTGCCGCTCGGTCGGCCGACGCCGGCCGTCGTGCGCGCCTCGCTATCGCGTTCGGACTACGGGTTCGAGGTGGTAGGAGATGCCCAAATTCGGAAACTGCTCCAGGTGGCGCGCGCTATCGGGCTTTCGGGGTTGCAGCCGACCGCGGATGGGGTTGCGAAAGTGGACTTACAGATCTCGGGCTCTTGGTCGGCCTTCACCCCACCGCTCGCGCTCGGCAGCGCCCAATTGCAATCGGTGCACGCGGAAATGCGCGGCTTGAATGAGCCGGTGGAGATCGCTTCCGCCAGCCTGCTGCTGGCGCCGGATAAAATCACCGCCAGCAAAGTGACCGCTTCGGTGGCGGCCAGCACCTGGCGCGGCTCTTTCGAACTGCCCCGCCAGTGTGGCCTGCCGGGGTCGTGTCCGGTTCGCTTTGATCTGCACGCCGATGCGATCTCAA
>PKYX01000149.1 GCA_003132825.1 Acidobacteriaceae bacterium | reverse complement strand
CTACTGCTGCTCCCGCCAGCAGCGCCAGCGCTACCAGCAAGCGGCCCCGTGAAAAATCTGTTCCCAACCCACGGCGATTCAATCTCAAGAGCTCCTCCGGATTTTTTTCGGCTTCACAGCGAGGAAGAAGAAACGGCGTGGTACCAACACTCCAGCCTTCGCCGTCACAGCGGCACGGGTAGTAGTCATCAGAACTTGGGCGAAAAAATAAGTAACTACTTAAACATCTGACGGATAGCCNNGCCATCGGGGCGCAAGGGCTGGTGCAATGGTCACCTACTGCAAAGGATTTCATCGTCTCCTGATCTCTCTCCTCCCCCCGACCTCCAACTGCTTGATTTCAGGGCCAGAGGGGCGCGCCTAGCGGCTCTGTCTGTGGCAGCCTGATTGCACTACTTTCGAGCAGCCGTGTTGCGTCTTTTGAATAGTCCCTCCCTGCATTCAAGCTTCTCCAGCTGGCCGTTTTCTAAACCTTGATGGCGGCATGCCGGGAGGTAACCGAAGCAGTTCCCCCGTTTTCGTAAGTTCTTGCAAACAGCTGGTAAGTCAGTACTCTAGCTGGTATGGACCTGACTTCTCGGGACCTATTTCTCCCCGGGTTGCGCCCAGCCAGTGGTATTTCAGTGCTCATTCAGATGAACTCGGGAAAAGAGACCGCGAGGCAAGATCCATCGCAAGAGCGTCGCGCCATGCGGCGTTTCGACATGCGCTTGCCGGCGACCGTCAAAGCGGAGGGCGCCGAGCCCGCCGAATTGCTGACCGAGACCCAGAATGTCAGTGCCCGGGGCGTTTTCTTCTACTTAGACGAGCCCATCGCGGAAGGCTCCCGCATCGAAGTCACCCTGACCTTCCCGCCTCACATTACCCTCACGGACTCGGTGCGCGTCCGTTTCCTGGCCCGCGTGCTCCGGGTAGAAGCGCCCATGCCCGCCTCAAGAGTCGGCGTAGCCGCTTTCATCGAGGAATATCAATTTCTCCGCTCGAACCCGGGCAGCGAGAGCGGTCCCGAAACTACCAACTAAGCTGCTCCCGCCCCAGCTCTTTAGTCTGTATCGAACATCGGCCATCCCGGGCGAAGGGGGACGGCTACGAATTCCTTTTCAACTCGCGCATCCTTTCGCGCAGACGCCTTTGGCGCCGGACCAGAGTCCCCAGATAGCCGATGTGGATGAGCCAGGTAGCGGCATACGCGGCATAAAGATAATGCGTGGCATTCATCAGGCGCCTCTCACTTCGAGCAGAGATTCCAACGCTTCCGCTTCCTCAATTTCCTGCAGCCTGAGTGCCTGCCGATAGCGCAACCAAAACACCAAGGCGCCAAAACACAAAAACGCGCCCCAGTTGATCAACCACACCTGAAACATGCTCGGATCAATCGAACCTCCGTCACCGACGACTGGCTGCGGATGCTGGGTTCGAAAAAACCAGATAGAAAAGTACACCAGCGGAATATCTAAGCCGCCAAATATTGCCAGCGCCGCCGCTAGCACCGGAGTCTGCCCGCTGCTTGAGAAGCGGCGCAGAACCAGGTAGCTGATGTAAATCAGCCACATGACCAGCGTCGAGGTCAGGCGCCAATCCCAGGTCCACCAGATTCCCCACACCGGGCGCGCCCAAATCGGCCCGGTCACGAGCACGACGCTGCAGAAGACCAAGCCGACCTCTGCCGCGGACACTGCCACTGCGTCCGCTTTCAAATTACGGCGGACCAGATAGACGATCGATGCCACGAAATTCACCGCAAAAAATACGAACGCAGTCCACGCCGAGGGCACATGGTAGTAAATGATGCGGTACACATCACCCTGGAGCTGGTCGGTAGGAGCCACCCATAGAGCTTCGTAGAACCCATAGCCTAGGAACGCAGCGGTACCAACGGCGAGAATGGGGAAAACGCGCTTCATTCGGCTTCGAACACCGTTTCAAACAGGAACAAACTAGCCATAGTAAACACCACATCGTAGGCCACAAGCAATGCGATCCAGAAGCCGATCGATTCTTCCCCCGACAAAATAGCTGACGTGGCGCGCACCATGGCCAGCAGCGCGGGAATGGAAATCGGGAACAACAACAGCGGCAGCATGATCTCGCGGCTTCGGGTTCGCAGAGACATGGCCGCAAAGAAAGTCCCATTCACGACCAGGGCCCAGGTTCCTAACAGCGCGACGGGAATCAACTCCCACCCCGGGCCGAGCGGGCGGAGGTTGTAGAACACCGCGAACAGCGGAGTCATGAATCCTTCCAAGACTCCTACAAAGATAAAGTTTCCCAGGGCCTTGGCCACAAACAGCGAATTCGGGGGCGCCGGAGAGACGCGGTAGGCGTCCAACACCTGGTTCCGCAGTTCCCGCGCCCACGTCTGGTTCAGCGCCACCACGGCGGCAAACAGAAACGCCACCCAGATCAGCCCCCCGGCGATCCTCCGCGAGTCTTCCGCCGTGGGGTCAAACGAGAAACTGAAGATCACCACCACCAGCAGGGCAAAAAACAGCATCGAGTTGATGGCGTCCTTCGAGCGCCACTCGAGGCGGATATCCTTGGCCAAGGTCGCCCGGGTGATGCCTGAACGGAAGCTCACTCGGCCTCCGCTGGCGGTTGCCGCGGCTCGAGCTCGCGGCCTCGCGCCACAATTTTGCCCGCCTCGATCCACACAAATTCATCTGCCACTTTCTCGAGCAGCGCTGCCTGGTGGGTAACCACAAACAAAGTCTTGCCCGCGTTGCGCATCTCGGCCAGCAGGCCCACCATGTCTCGCGCCGAGCCCAGATCCACATTCGAGAAAGGCTCATCGAGGAGCAATATTTTGGGATCGTTCAACAGCGCCCGCGCCAGCGACATTCTTTGCCGCATGCCCTGCGAATACTGGCCCACGGATCGCTCGAGCGAGGGGTCCAGCTTTACCGCCCGTATCACCTCGGAGCAAACCGCGTCGTCCTCGATGCCATACAAGCGGGCAAAGTAGCGCAGGTTCTCCATTCCGCTCATCTCGTCATAGAGCATCGAAGGATGCGCCATGTAGCCCACCTCCCGGCAGGCCGCGCGCACGTCGGTTGTTCCCAACAGCGAAATGGCGCCGCGCGTGGGCCTGGTCAATCCGGCCAGGGTGCGCAGCAGGGTCGTCTTACCCGCCCCGTTGTCGCCCAGCAGGGCATACAGCCGGCCGGGAGCGAACTCGGCGGTTATGCCGCGCAACGCGGCAAACCGTCCAAATTGCTTGACCAGGTTGCTGAGGGCAACGATCGCAGATGGCGGCGGGCTCGAGAGCTCACTCACAATGACGGGGAACATCCTTGACCGCTTGAAGATAGCCGAAGCCCGGTATGAAGTCGAGCCGCCGTTCTGCGATCAAGCGCAAAAGATATGGAGTTTCACAGGCTGGCCTGAGGGCTTCGGGTCTGAGGCGCCGGACCCACCATTCGCCGAGGGATTTTGCGGCGCAGCTTAGTTCGACAGGCTCATCGACTCGCTGCCCTCGACTTTGGTCATGCTCTTCGCGGGCGCGCTGGCCGGCGCTCCGTGAGTGGGCGTTCCCGGCTGCGCCGGCGCGTACTTCGAGGCGCATTTGGCCTGCAACTCGGTGGCATGGAAGACGCCGTCCCGGCCATAGGTGCCCATGGCGAGCGCCTGGGAACCATCCTTGAAGGTGTCTGGCGGGGGCTCAATGCCCTGATAGCTGACCTGCAGCGTGTGGCCCTGCTCCGACAGCACAAAGTGGGCATTGGTGCCGCTGCGCTGGATGGAATTGGGCGCCACGTCGCCGGCGACGCGCAGATGACGCGTGTAGGCCTTGGTGCCCATGGCCTGCAGCTCGCCGATGGTGACGTAGTAGCTCTTGTCCGCGTTCGCCCCGCTCACCGAAAGATAGATAATGGTGCCCAGGATAATTACCACGGCGGCGGCAATGCGGAGTGTCTGCGGACGGATTTTCATTGCTTCTCCTAGGGTAGGA
>PKYX01000240.1:8933-24251 GCA_003132825.1 Acidobacteriaceae bacterium | reverse complement strand
TGGGCGTTAGGTTCCCTTACGCTGGGTGGAATTGGCGGTCGGTTGATCGGTGGGATCCTGATGGATAAGATCACGGCCCGCTACGCCTTCATGATGGGGCTTTGCTGCTATGTGGTGGGGTCGATCCTGGCCATCCGCGTGACCGCGAACACACTATCGACGGCCTTTGCCGCGGCCATCCTTTATGGCATTGCTTTTGGCTGGACGTTTGTGTGCCTGAATGCGATTACCGCGCGCTACTATGGTCAAACTGCTTATGCCAAGCTAAATGGAATGATGCTGCTGCTCACCGGAGTTGCCTGCTTCCCGGCAGGTTTTATCGGCGGCGCTGTATTCGACAAGTTCGGTGGCTACACGGCGGCCTATGTGCTCAATATGACGCTCGCCATCGTCGGCATTATTGCGTTGAGCTTTGCAACTGCGCCGCAGCGGAGCAGAGAGAGCACCCTGGCGGTCGGAGTAACACGATGAGTACGGTGCGGGAAGTTACCTATGGCGTGCTGCGCGACCTGGGAATGACGGTAATCTTCGGCAATCCCGGGTCGAGCGAGCTTCCATTCCTCAAGGACTTACCTTCTGATTTTCAGTATGTCCTGGCCTTGCATGAACGCTCGGCTGCGGGCATCGCACTGGGATATGCGCTGGCGAAGGAAACGGCGGTTTTTGTGAACCTGCATTCCATCGCTAGCGCGGGCAACGGACTGTCGGCTATCATCGACGCCTATTATTGCCACGCTCCACTCGTCGTCGTCAGCGGGCAGCAAGACCGTCGCCAGACGCTGGCGGAGCCCTTTCTGGTGAGCCGCGCGGTTGAGGTCGTGAAGCCGTACGTAAAATGGGCCTGCGAGCCGTTGCAGGCCGAAGATGTGCCGCCAGCGATCGCTCGCGGCTACTACATTGCAACCCAACCACCCAAGGGGCCGGTGTTCATTTCGGTCCCCATGGATGATTGGAATCGTAGTTGTGCGCCGGTGGTGACCCGCCAGGTAACGCAGACGGTTTCGCCGGATGTTGCGGCCCTCGACGAGGTAGTTCGGGCGCTCGATTCTAGCCGGAGACCAGCGCTCGTCACCGGTCCTCAGATCGAAGAAGACAGCGCATGGCATGAGGTCATCGCGCTGGCCGAGCATTTGAATGCCGATGTCTACCAGGACCCGATTGCTTCCCGCTGGACGTTCCCGCGGAGGCATCGTCTGTACCGCGGTGGTCTGGTTCCGGCGCAGCGGCCGCTGGCCGGACAATTAGCGCAGTATGACTCGGTCTTGGTGCTGGGGGCTCCGGTCTTCCTCTATTACGCCTATGTTCCTGGCGACGTCATCGCACCCGGAACCAAGCTGTTTCAAGTCACGAACTCGCCGTTCGATGCTGCTGCCGCATTGTCGGGAACCAGCATCGTGGGCAACCTACGGGTCGCGGCTGAGTACCTCCGTCGCCGCGCGCGGACCGTGGCGCGGCCGGGGCCTCCACCGCGGCCTCAACCCGCTGACCCCAAGCCCGAACATCCGATCACGCCAGCCTACCTTTTTCGAGTTCTCAACCAACTGTTGCCGCGCGATACCGTCATTGCGGAGGAGTGTCCTTCGTCCAAGGGCGACCTGGATCGCTACGTCGAACTCGATGAGCCCCGTTCCTTCTACTCGGTGCGCAGCGGCATATTGGGGTTTGGCCTGCCCCTGGCAGTCGGCCTGCAAATGGGCAACCCACAAAGACGGGTGGTCTGCCCGGTTGGAGATGGCTCGGCGCAGTATTCGATTCAGGCCCTGTGGACTGCCGTTCAGCGGAACGCACCCGTCATCTTTATCGTGCTGCGAAACCACGACTACTCGGCTTTGCGGGGATTCCGCGATTTCACCAACGTCGGGCCAAGCGTTCCTGGCCTTGAAATTCCGGGAATCGACGAGGTCAAGATCGCGCAGGGCTACGGGATGGAGGCCATCAGCGTGGACCGCCCCGAAGAGCTGGAACCGGCAATCCGGCAGGCTTTGTCGGCCAAAGGCCCGATTTTGCTCGGAGTGAACGTGCAAAAAGGCGGCCAGACCACGTTCGGGATGGATCGCTCGGTCAGTCCGCCGAATTATGGATAGCTCGTTCGAAGCTCATCCCAGCAGAACACACGAAGGGCCAAGAGCTTGTGCCCGAGTGGTGATGCGGAACAGAGGCTGCCGAAGATTGAGGGCCAAATTACTCGGGTGCGCAATGTTTTGTCGAACCACAAACGCAGTCTCTCTAGCGGTAGCTCTCAATACGAAGTCGTTTGGCCTGGAGACCGGATGAACATTCGATTTAGTGTCCTGATGCCCGCCTACAACCGGGAGAACTATGTCGCACAGGCAATCGACTCGGTTTTATCGCAAGGTTTCAAGGATTTCGAGCTGTTTGTAATTGATGACGGCTCCACGGACAAGACACTGCAGGTGCTCGAATCCTATGGAGACCGCATCAAGGTGCTTCGACAAAGCAATCAAGGCCCGGAGGTCGCCCGCAACAAAGCGGCCCGGTTGGCGCAAGGAGAATATCTGGTGTTGCTGGACAGCGACGATCTCCTTCTGCCCTCGGCACTCGCGACCTACGATCGAATCATCCGGAGCTTCGACTCTCCGCCGCTGATCATAGGAGCGATGACTGATTTCCAGGACGGACAGTCCATTGCTCCCGAATCAGAAGCAATGCTCCCCGTGAAGGCTCTGAAGTTTCCCGACTACTTGTCGAAGGATGTGTCACTGGGGCTTTCGAGCAGCCGAATTGTTCTCCGCAAGTCGGTGTTCGACGAAGTGGGTGGGCTTCGAAATACCACTTCGAAAACCTTCCACCTGGACAGCCTCAACCTCATTCTTAAGGTCGGCACCTACGGCCCTTGCATCGTCGTCTGCCAACCGCCCACCATTGCATATCGCCACCACGAAACCAATACGATCCGGCATCTGGAACCGATCACGGAGGGTATTCTCGTGCTGGCTCGCACGGAACGTCAAGGTCAGTACCCGGGAGGGAGCAAGCGTCGCCGGGAGCGATACGCTGTGATTGGCGCAATCGCTTTGTCGTGGTCTATCAGCTTTTGCTTGCGGCAAGGGCGCTGGAAGCTGGCGCTTCGACTGCTCTTGGGCACGGCCCCGATGGCATACGCGGCGGTGACGAAAAAACTGTTGAGCTTCTCCCGCAAGCACACCCAGCAGACAGTTTTGCCCGAACCATAGTTCGCGACGAGATGCTGGTCGTAACCTAGTTTTTCGGGCCTTTGATCCAGCTGCGAATCGCCCTCTTGATGCCGAGGGTATCGAGGACGGCGATGCAGTTCCGATACAGGGCACCGTACCAGATCTTTCCCCAAAATGCATGCCAAAGGGTCGGGATCGAACCGCGCTCGACGCGCTCGAATACTTCTGTCTTCTGCAGAAACTGTAGGCGGCGAAAGCCCGCGGCCGCCACGCTCGAGAACACTTCCTCATAGGTTGCAATGTGCTGCGGGAAGCGGGCATCGGGCTCTTCGACGTTTAGGGCGATGAGGCCCCCGGTCCTCATACTGGCGGCGAGCGAATGCAGGGTCTCGGCAGGCTTCGGCAGGTGCTCGAGGACGTCAAAGGCGGTCACGACCTCAAAAGTATTTCTGGGCAGTTGTTCGCGATTGAGATCGATGAGCTTCAATTTCAGTCCGCGAACCTTAAAGCGCCAGGCTACATACTTCTGAAGAGGTTCAGAAATATCCGCCAGCGAAACATCCAGGCCATTTTGCGCGAAAAAGATTCCGACCGAGCCGATACCCGACCCGAAGTCAAGAACCCGGGTCAGGCCTCGCTGCTTCGCCATTTTGAGGAGGGCCTCGAGAGTTGCGGTATGAGGATAGTCTGAATTGAATGTGGTGAGGTCGAACAAATAACTCTTCGTGGTACGGTAAAACTCCACCACGGCAACGGGCGGGCTTTCCTTGCGCAGTTGGCGCGCTTTCCAATCTTGCGCAACGCTCTCGGCGCCTGCCGCGCACGCTGCGGCCACAGTGGCCGGTGACTCTCCCAGGTACTCCGCCAGTTCCGTCACCATACTCTCGTAGAGCGATTGGTGTCCGGGACGGACACAAGCCTCGGCGAAGCCGAGAACCGCACGGGCAGGCGGATCGGTTGGGTTTCTCCGCTCCCAGCTGGAACTGTCTTCAGGAGCCAGTAGAACTGATCCTCCCCGCTTGTTTGCCGCGATGCTGCGCTGCCCGGCCTCGACATGAGCCGCCGGCGCAGGTTGTGGCTTATCGGTTTTTTGTTCCATGTCGCTGTTGAGCGGCGTTCAGCCGGCTGTTGAGTTCTTTGGCGAGGCGCCGAACATTGGGCTCCAGCATGAGATTCTGCTGATGTCCGGGAACCTCACAGACCTCCAAACCGCTATTGAAGAAAGGCTTCCAACCAAGACGTTCATCCGCCATGAGCCCCGAGAGTTGTTTGCTGGCACGAAACAGAACGACATCACCGGCGTAGGGGCGCGGGTCATATTTTCGAAGAGCCTTCCCGTGTTCCATTCTCAGCGCCTCAAAGATATAGAGCTTGGGCAACCGGGATAGATCGGTCGGACGCTTCCCGACCTTATTGTCGCGGGCAATCGCAATACGGGCGCAAACCATGTCCCAGGTGCGCCGGTACCTCTCCCATGCATAGCCCCTTCCGGCGTGCGATCGATTCTCCCGCTCCAGGTCCATTCGCTTGGTCATGCGATACCACCAGCGGCGAAGAAACGGAGTGCCCGGCTTGAAGTGGAAGGCAACCGGGTGCATCGACTGAATCAGGACCAGTAGCGCAACCTCTTGCCCTGCCGCCTTCAGTTGCTGCGCCGCTTCCAGGGCGAGCAATCCGCCGAAGCAAAAGCCAGCCAGGAAATATGGCCCTTCCGGCTGAAAACTTCTCAGTTCTTCGAGGTATGCGGAGGCCATTTTTTCCAGCGTCAAATCTGTCGGCACATTCCCATCGAGACCGCGAGCCTGCAAGGCGTACACGGGCTGATCAGATTCCAGCAGGTTTGCCAGGGCATGGTATTCGAGGACGTTGCCGCCATGCGCATGCATGAGGAAGAGCGGAGGTTTAGATCCGTTCGCTCGCAACGGAACCAGCGATGACCAGGATGGCGCCCACTGCTTCCTGCGCAATATCTGAGCCAGATCGGCAATGGTAGGTGCCTGCAGCAGAGATGCCAAAGGCAGGCGAATCTTGGTGAGTTTCTCAATTTCGACGGTGATCTGGACCGCTAGTAGCGAGTGACCTCCCAGCTCGAAGAAGTTGTCGTGCCGTCCCACTCGCTTCACCTTCAGGGCTTTGGCCCAAATCTGAGCGAGTAGCTGCTCACTGGCGTCGAGGGGTGCCACGAAATCATTTTTCACGGCGACACGTTGGGTGGGAGCGGGCAGCGACTTGCGATCCACCTTGCCGTTCGGTGTCAGCGGCAATTTCTCCAGGCTGACGAAAACCGAGGGGACCATGAAAGCGGGCAGGTCTTTCTCCAGGTAGGTGCGCAGGTCGGTGACGCTCGGTGTCGGTCCCGCCTGCGTCTCGAAATAGGCGACCAGTTGCTTGTCGCCCGGCATGTCCTCCCGGGCAATTACCGCGCATTGCCGCACTGCCGGGTGACCGCCAAGGACAGTTTCAATCTCGCCCAGCTCGATGCGAAACCCGCGCAACTTCACCTGGCTATCCACACGTCCCAGGCACTCCACGGTTCCATCCGGACGCCAGCGCGCTAAATCACCGGTACGATAAACTCGTGCATGGGGTACGAACGGACTGGCAACGAAGCGCTCCTTGGTCAGTTCCTCGCGATGCAAGTAGCCCCGCGCCAGGCCGTCGCCACCGATGTACAGCTCCCCCACGTTCCCGGGAGGAACCAGGTTGCGCGAGGGGTCGAGTACATAGACTTGCGTATTGGCAATCGGCCGGCCGATCGGTACGGGTCCGTCGCCGGACTTGGTCCGGTAGACGGTGGACCAGACGGTAGTCTCCGTCGGTCCGTACATATTCCAGAGCTCCGCCGAACGCGGCAGGAGTTCCTTTGCCAGATCGGGGAGAAGCGCCTCGCCCCCGCAAAGAACCTTCAGACGGGCAGAGCCCTTCCAACCCGCATTGATCAGAGCCCTCCAGGTTGCGGGTGTGGCCTGCATCACCGTGCACTCCGACTCTTCGATCCGTTGCATGAGTCGCGCCGGATCCTGGGTGTCTTCGCGGCTGGCAATGACGACCTTTCCGCCGCTTATCAGGGGCAGGTAGAGCTCGAGTCCGGCAATGTCAAAGGAGAGCGTCGTGACCGCCAGCAGCGTGTCGCCGGCGCTGAATCCCGGCTCCTGCTGCATGGAGAACAGGAAGTTGACGATCGCGGAGTGCGGAATCTCGACACCCTTCGGCTTGCCCGTCGAACCGGAGGTGTAGAGCACATAGGCAAGNNAAGATTGTGCGGCCCGGTATCCCCCGATTGCGGTGGAGTCGGGCTCTGTCGCGCGATCTCGCTCCAATCTGAGCCCAATTGAACGATGGCGGAGGGTTGGACGGGCAGGTTCTTCTCCAAGCCGCGGTGCGTCAGCAGCACGCTCATCCGGCTGTCTTCCACCATGTAAGCAAGACGGTTCTGCGGGAACGAGGGGTCGAGCGGCACGTAGGCGCCTCCGGCTTTTAACACGCCGAGGATCGCTACCACCATCTCGAGCGAGCGCTCGAGCGAGAGCCCGACGAGAACATCCGGGCCCACTCCCAATGCCCTCAAATGCCGCGCCAATTGGTTCGCGCGGCGATCAAGTTCGCGATAGGTGAGTTTCTGACGCTCGAAGACCAAAGCCACCTGGTGGGGTGTCCGCTTGGCCTGCTCTTCGATCGATTGGTGCAGGCAAAGGTCCTTGCCCGGGAAAGCCACCTCCGTGTGATTCCAATCCACCAGGAGTTGCTGACGCTCGGTCCCCGTGAGCACGGGCAGTGCAGATACTCTCCGATCGGGATCCCGCGCGATTGCTTCGAGAAGCGTTCCGTAGTGTTGGCCCATGCGCCGGATGGTTTGGGGCTCGAACAGGTCCGTGCTGTACTCAATCAGACCTTCGAGACCGTGTTCCGTTTCGGAGATGAACAGTGTGAGATCAAACTTTGAGGTGCCCGTCTGCAGTTGGTGCTTGCCCGAAACTCTTGATACTTCCGAAACGCCGTCCGGGTCGTGCAGGATGAACATCACCTGGAACAGAGGCGTCCGGCTGGGATCGCGCTCCGGGGCTAATTCGGCAACCACATGTTTGAATGGAAGGTCGGCATGAGCATATGCGCCCAGAGCCCGCCCCCGCATCTGTTGCAGCAACCCGCGGAAGGTCAGGTTCTCGCTGAACTGGGCGCGCAAGACAATGGTGTTGAGAAAGCACCCGATCAGAGTTTCCGTCTCGCCGTGCGTCCGCCCGGAAATTGGGGTCCCAACCAGGATGTCATCCTGGCCGCTATAGCGGTGCAAGAAGGCTGCGAAACTGGACTCGAGCACCATAAACAGCGTGGCTTGTTCCTGGCGGCCCAAAGACTTCAGCGGTGCCAGCAAATCCTGAGGCAATCGAAAGACTTCGGTCGCGCCACGGAAACTCTGCACCGCCGGGCGCGGCTTGTCGGAGGCTAGTTCGAGAACGGGCGGAGCTTCCGCCAGTTCTTTTTTCCAGTAGTCCAGCTGTTTTTGCAGTCCGGCGCCCTGCAGCCAGTCCCGCTGCCAGCATGCAAAATCCGCGTATTGGATGGGTAGCGCCGGGAGCGGAGACGGCAGCCCCTCGGAAAATGCTTGGTACAACCGAGCAATTTCCTTGTGAACCAACTCCATGGCCCACTCGTCAGCCACGATATGGTGGATGACCAGCAGCAGTTTGTGTTCGCGAGGTGACCAATGAACCACGGTCCCGCGAAGCAGCGGGAACTGGGACAAGTCGAAGGTCTTGCGGCCCTGCTCATGCACCGTGCGAACCCACTCGCGTTCCTGTTCCGGAGGCGACAACTCACCTAAGTCGAGTTCTGTCAGAATCAGGTCGACCGCCGGCAAAACCGCCTGCGCCGGTTGCCCACCGCGGTATGAGAATACGGTGCGCAAAATTTCGTGGCGTCGAATCAATTCCTGGAGGGTTCTCTCGAGCGCAATCGGGTTATATTTTTCGCCCAGAGGGATCACGTCCACAACGTTGTAGACGGGACTGTCGGGCGCGAGTTGATTCAGGAACCAGAGCTGCTCCTCGGCAGAAGAAAGCGGGTAAGAATCCGCGGGTTCGCGCGGCTCGATGCGCGAAGTACTCTCGGCAGAGCTCTCGGCCGTGGTCATGAGCCTGGCGAGTTCCGCGATGGTGGAGTTCTCAAACAGAGCTTGGGCCGGCAGGTCCAGTTCGAATACATCTCTGATCCGCGAAACTGCCTTGATCGCCAGCAAGGAATGTCCGCCCAAGTCAAAGAAATTGTCGGTGATGCCAACGCTCTCCACCTTCAACAGCTCGGACCAGATTGCCGCCAGCGTCCGCTCGGTTTCGGTGCGTGGACTCACGAAATCGTGGGAGAGTTGGGTAACCTCGTGCGTGAAGGCGGGCAGCGCTTTGCGGTCAATCTTGCCGTTCGACGTCAAAGGAAACTTTTCCATCAGTACGAACGCTGCCGGAACCATGTACTGCGGCAGACGCTCTTTCAACTGTTTGCGCAGGGTTAGGGGAGTGAGGATTTGCTCCTCCACTCGGGCGAGAGCCTGCGGCGCATCCGCGTTTGGCTGCCTCAGGAGCCGCCGTCCCGTGCCGGATGGTCGGATGGCATACAGGTAGGACGGCTGGTTCGCGCTCAACCAAGAGCCCGGTTCGACCAGTACCTCGTAACCGTGCCGCTTCAGCAGGCCGGTCGTAGACTCCAGGTCTTCCTGGTGATCCGCCCGGATGACCAGCTGACGAATCTTCGACCAGTCTCTCGGAGTAAGGTCCCCCAAGACCTGGGCGTTCTCTGGAGTATGGATCCGCAGCAGGTCGATGCGATCCAGGGCCTCGGCGGTAAAGACGCCGGACAGGGTTTGGGGCAGGATAGACCCGGCCTCCGCCGACTGTGAGGGATTGTTCGCCTCCCCGATCTCTCCGGCGAATCGCTCGTTGCCCGATGATTCACGCTGCTGGTTGGAAGCGCGGGTGTGGGATGCGACGTGTTCTACAGCCGCGTCATCGGCCGTGTCCGACTGTGACAGTGCCTCGAAGAACGCAGCTTCCGCAGACTCGGGCTCGTGAGCGCTGCCAAAAGGCAGACACTTGGCCGCTGCGCCCCAGGCTTCAGCATTCGCACTCAAACAGGCAAAAGCTGCAGCATCGGCCTCCAAGCAGACCATCCGCAGATTCCGGGCCAGGCGGCTGGCGAAAACCGTGAACAGCCCGATGTTCGCGCCCACATCCACAACGCAGTCGCCGTCCTCGATGGCGATTCCATGCTGCAGGTAGGCTTGCTGCATGAAGATCTGGTCGTAGGCAGAATCGGTCTCCTGCTTGTTGACATGGGCCACGGGCGAGCCGTCCGGCAACAAATAAAGTGCCTTGCTTCCCCAAAGCGGTTGACGGGCGCGATGGGGCACGATATACGCCACCAGCTGCTTGCTGCCCGAGGCATCTTCGCTGGCCAGCACCAACGCATCTCTCACCCCGGCTTGCTCGCGCAGAGCGCCCTCGATTTCACCCAGCTCGATGCGGTAACCGTGGATTTTGACCTGGTCGTCAATGCGCCCGCAAAACTCGATATTGCCGTCCGGCAGGTAGCGCCCCAGGTCGCCGGTCCGGTACATCCGGCTATCAGGCTCCGGGCTGAAGGGGTCGGGAACGAATCTCTGGGCGGTCAGATCGGGGCGGTTGAGATAGCCACGCGCGACCCCGGAACCGGCTATGAAAATCTCACCTTCTGCACCCACGGGCGCGGGCTGGCCGCTGGCATCGAGAATATAGATGCGGCTGTTGGGCAGAGGTCGCCCGAGCGGGAGCGTGCCAGACCGCGTACTCGGCAGCTGCTCTCCGACGTGGAACGTCAGTACGCCGACCGTGGTTTCCGTCGGACCATAGTGGTTGTAGAGTTCACATCCCGGGGAGAGAGCTCGTAGCCGCTCGATCCATTCCAGTCGCGAAGCCTCCCCTCCCAGGATGAGGCGCCGCTTGGGCATGACTCGTTCCGGATTTCTTCCCGTCTGCAAGGCTGCCAGATGCGAGGGCACGATCTTCAAGACATCGATGCTCTCGCGCGTGAAGTACTCGGAGAGCTTCGCCTGACTCTCGGCCCGTTCCTGCGAGATCAGATGGAGACACCCGCCCGTGGCCAGCGCAGGGAAAATCACAGTGTTACCCAGGTCGGCGGCAATCGTCGACACCATGGCGTGATTCATCCCCGGCTCGAGCCGTAACCGGTCCGAAACGCCCAGCACGTAGTTCACGATGTTTCTGTGCTCGACGCCCACGCCCTTGGGGCGGCCCGTGGAACCGCTGGTATAAATCACGTAGGCGAGGGTGGCGGGACGGTGGGGGCCGTCGATTCGCGTTCGCCCCTGAGGGTCAGACCAATCGAACGAATCCAGGCAAACGGTCTGGGCGGCGCCGGCCGGCAAGCCTGCCAGGAGCCCGGTTTGGGTGACCAACAGGGTGGCGCCGGCGTCCGCCAGCATGAATGCAATCCGCTCTTGGGGGTAGGAGGTATCGATCGGAACGTACGCGGCACCGGACTTCAGGATGCCCAACATTCCGACCACCATCTCGAGCGAACGGTCCACAAACAACCCGACTAGGACATCCGGACCTGCCCCCAAACTCCGCAGGCGAAGGGCAAGCTGATTCGCCCGCTGGTCCAGTTCCTGATAACTCAACTGCTGCCGTTCGAATGCCACGGCGGCATGTTCAGGGGTTCGGGCGGTCTGCTGCTCAATCAACTGGTGCAGGCAAAGGTTCTTCTCGGGGTACGCTACCGCCGTGTCATTCCAATCCACCGGCAGTTGCTGTCGTTCGGTCTGGCCGATCTCCCGTACCGCGGAAATGCGCAGGTCGGTATCGCTGGCAACCGCTTGCTCCTCCACCTGGTCATCCATTGGCATGCGCGTCATTGGTTCTTTCGCCGTCCGTTCCTACCGCGTGCCCGCGCCCGCCGGGCCTCGGCTGAGGTTCACAAAGCCCAACCGATCAACTCCTTCATGATCTCGTTCGTGCCCGCATAGATGCGCTGCACGCGGCTGTCAGTCCACATGCGCGCGATGGGGTACTCGATCATGTAGCCGTAGCCACCATGCAGCTGCACGCACTCGTCGACAATGCGGCACTGGCATTCCGTGAGCCAATACTTGGCCATAGCGGCGGTGACCGCATCCAGTTGGCCGGCGATGAAGCGCTGTATGCAGCTGTCAAGAAAGACGCGGCCGATGTGAGCTTCCGTCTTGCATTGCGCCAACTTGAAACGCGTATTCTGGAAATCGAGCAGGGGCTTGCCGAACGCCATGCGCTCCTTTACGTATTTGGTCGTGATCGCCACCGCCTGTTCCGCCATGGCGACGGCGCCCACCCCGATCGTCAGACGCTCATAGGGCAATTGCTGCACCATCTGATTGAATCCCTTGCCCTCGGCGCCTAGAAGATTCGCGGCGGGGACGCGAACGTCATCGAAGAAAATCTCGCAGGTGTCCAGTCCGTTCATGCCGACTTTCTCGAGCGTGCGTCCCACCCGATACCCGGCGAGGTTCTTCGGTTCGACCATCACGAGCGAGATGCCTTTCAAGCCGGCTGCCCGCAGGTCGGTCTTCAGCGCCACACAGACGAGACTGGCATGCCATCCATTGGTGATGAATGTCTTCGAGCCGTTAAGAACGTAGTCGCCGCCTTCGCGGCGCGCGGTGGTTTTTACTCCCGCCAGATCAGATCCCGCCGAGGGCTCAGTCATAGCGATGGCGGCCACCAACTCTCCACGCGCCATGCGGGGCAGCCAGTTGCGCCTCTGCTCTTCTGTGCCGTAGGAAAGGATGTAGTGCCCGACGATGCTCTGGATGCTCGAACCGAAGTGGACTCCCGCCAGAGCGAGTTCTTCGTTGACCACGGTTTCATGAGCGAAAGTGCCTCCCCCTCCGCCATATTCTTCGGGTATGTCGGGAAGCAGAATGCCGGCCTTGCCGATTGAGGTCCAGGCTTCGTCGTCCGGGCGATGTTGTTCCCGCCAGCGGGACTGGTGCGGCACGAATTGCTCTTGGATGAATTGACGAACTGTCTTGCGGAAGATCCGCAGCTCGTCGTCCATCCATGGCGATTGGTAGGTTACGGTAGACACGATGGGGTTGATGTCCCTTCCTCGCTCGGAGCAGCGCGCTGACGCAAACAATGGAAAAACCCACAGGGGAGGGAGTGGTGGGCTAAAGGACTCGCAATCTGGATGTCAGAATATAAGCCCGGTTCCGGTCTCCCGATAGAGCTTTAGGAGGACAGATAGCCGGGGGCGCAGCACACAACACCGCCATGATGCGCTTGCTTATACAATAATGACTGAAAATCCAATGTGCCAAATCGAGGCAGGTTTGTCAAGGCTTTCTTGGCGCACTCGGTTACTCCTAACTAGCTTTGTTTCTTGTCCCTTCCACCCGGCAAACCCCGGGCATCGTCGTGCGTAGGACCCGACGGGTAAGTCTCTTTAAATACTGCCGCTCTTACACGCCCAGGCCACTCCGCATTCCGAGCGCAGGAATCCAGCGCATGCCGACGGAAGGCTGGCTCTTAACNNTTAAGCTCTTAAGGCCAATACCTTAATAACAAGCGTCTCGGGCTTCGGGAAATCGCAAGGTTTAGAGCAGATTGCAAGCTTAGGCACAAGGCTATCCATTGTGGGGGACTCCGCCGTCGCCCTCCGGATTACCACAGTCACGATCCTCGTCTCGGAAGGGGCCGTCATCCCCTGATGGGCCGACCCGTCGCCTTGCGGCGAAGTTTCACTCGAGTCTTTTGTGGTTCATAATAGGCTTCGGTTGTGGATCGCTGATTCGAGGAGAACCCGATGCGTGAAGTCGTTCTGGTGTCATGTGTGCGCACGCCGGTGGGGCGCGCATTCAAAGGCACGCTCCGGGCCACTCGTCCTGACGAGCTAGCTGCCGCGGCCATCCAGGGTGCACTCGATCGGGTTCCGCAACTTGACCGCAACGAAATAGAAGATGTCATCCTCGGTTGCGCCATGCCCGAGGCCGAACAAGGTATGAATGTGGCCCGCATCGCCTCACTGCGCTCGGGCTTGCCCGTAGAAGCCTCGGCGATGACCATCAACCGGTTCTGTTCCTCGGGCTTACAGGCGATTTCGCTGGCAGCGGAGCGTATCGCCAGCGGCGGAGCCGAGGTCATCGTAGCGGGCGGAACCGAATCCATGTCCATGATTCCGATGGGAGGGCACAAGATTTCACCCAACCCATGGCTGGTCGATCATTATCCTGACGCATTTCTTTCCATGGGTCTGACGGCTGAGCGCGTGGCGCAGCGTACCGGCATCACGCGGGAAGCCGCGGATGAATTTTCGTTGCAGAGTCATCACAAGGCTCTAGCCGCGATCCAGGCTGGCAAGTTCGAGGACGAGACTGTGCCTGTGTCGGTGAGCTTCATCTCTCCGAACGGGTCGAAGCCCAAGAAACGCGAGGTGGTCTTCAACACCGACGAAGGCCCGCGCGCCGACACCTCGCTCGAAGCATTGCTCTCGCTGAAGCCCGCATTTCACGTCAAAGGCACAGTGACGGCAGGCAATTCTTCGCAGATGTCGGACGGCGCTGCTGCCGCCATCGTCATGTCAGGGGAACGGGCGAAGCAATTGAATATCAAGCCATTAGTGCGCTACGTGTCGTTTGCAACCGCGGGATACAAGCCGGAAGAAATGGGACTGGGGCCGGTGTACGCGATCCCGAAGGCCTTAAGGCTCGCNNGGCGTAATCAAGGAAGCAGGTCTCGATTCGGGGCGCGTCAACCCGAACGGAGGAGCGATTGCGCTGGGCCACCCTCTTGGCTGCACCGGAGCTAAGCTGACGGCAACCATCATCCGGGAACTCAAGCGTCGTAATGGGCGCTACGGGATGGTCACCATGTGCGTTGGTGGAGGCATGGGTGCGGCGGGAATCTTCGAGAATCTGAAATAGGGGATTGGTCTGGCCTGCGGGCGCGGCCCGCGGGATGATTCTCTAGAGTCTTGCAGTCGCCACCGCCGCCAGAGCAAAATCCCTTGGCGATCGCTCCTACGAACAGAACATCCCTGCGTTCGCCCTCCGCAAAAGCGGTATATACTGCTGCCGCCCGGAACAATGCCCGGCGGTCTTTTGCCGTGTCGTTTCCAATCCAAATTTCATGCTAAAAACCGGCATTTTGAATCCCCACCTGAACTCGCTGTTGAGCCGAGTGCGGCATACCAACACGTTGGTCATTGCCGATCGAGGATTTCCGTTTTGGCGGGAGCTGGAGACGATCGATCTTTCTCTGGTTGACGATGTGCCTAGGGTCCTAGAAGTACTGCAGGCGATCCGGAAAAATTTCGCCATCGGCAATGCCTTCATGGCGGAAGAATTCCGTTCCGTAAACAGCCCTGAAACCCGTCTTGCGTTTGAACAAGCGCTCGCGGGCGTGCGGCTCAGCTTCGAGTCACACCTCGAGTTCAAGAAACGTGTGCCCAGCGCGATCGGACTGATCCGGACCGGTGACACGATCCAGTATGCCAACATGATTTTAGAATCCGCCTAGCGGTCAGAGGAAAACGATCGCTCGGCCGCCCGAACGGCCGAAGCTCTGGCGCTCGTCCTTAGCCTTTGGCGAATTTAGCGTTCACCTTGTCGAATTCCAAAAGGGAAGCGACGGCGCACAGCGAATGGGGCATAGACGCCGTCAGGCGGGGAAGGCTATGACGCGACGCATCGATTCCCACCAACATTTCTGGCGCTATGTTCCAGAAAACTACGGCTGGATCGGGGACACCATGGCCGGGCTGCGCCGGGACTTTCTTCCCTCCGATTTGGAGACCGAGATCGGAGCGGTGGGCATCGAGGGTGCGGTCTCGGTGCAGGCGAGGCAGAGCCTGGAAGAAACTTCCTGGCTTCTTGCACTGGCCGAGCAATGGCCGCTCCTCGAAGGGGTCGTAGGATGGCTGCCTCTAGCCGAGGTTGATTTTCCTGCCCGCCTCGAGCAATTCTCGGCTCGACCGAAGCTCAAAGGGCTGCGCCACGTCCTTCAGGACGAACCCGATGACCAATACATTCTTCGTCCAGACTTTAATCGAGGAATATCCGCCCTCCGAGCGACCCAACTGGTCTACGACATCTTGATTTTTGAAAGGCACCTTCCCCAAACCATTCAATTCGTGGACCGCC
>PKYX01000240.1:0-8916 GCA_003132825.1 Acidobacteriaceae bacterium | reverse complement strand
TGGTCACGGAAGCGAACTGGCAAACCTGGTCGACGGAAAACCTGAGCCCGTATCTTGAGATCGTGCTCGAAGCATTTGGCCCAAACCGGCTGATGGTGGGATCCGATTGGCCGGTGTGTCTGCTGGCGACGACCTATTCCCGCTGGTTCGAGGTTGTGCACACCCTGGTAGGCCAGCTGTCAGCCCACGAACAGCAGAGGATTCTCGGGGAAACCGCCACCGAGGTCTATCGCCTGGCACCCGGCGGCCAACTCTAACCGTCTTTCCTTAGTGTTCTATTCCCTAACCTCTTCCGGAGAAGCGCCGAGGGTCGGGCGCATCCTGGTCGAGCGAATCCGTTTTTCTCATCTGTTCAAAGACTTACGGTTGCTTGCGCGGGAGATTCCTGGCCTAGTACAAATCTAGTATTGATCCGTTTTTGCTTTGCTTTAAGCTGCCTGCAGATTCTAGAGCGAGGAGGCGGGCGAATGGCGGCGGTTTCCAATCCCACAGTTCCTAGCATTCACATGGCTCTGGCGGCAAACGCTAGCTTCTATGAGAAGTTGAATAGCCGCTGGCACGAGCGCGCGCTGCAAATTTTCATGTTTGTCGTGCTCGCGCATTGGGCGGAGCATCTGTTCCAGGCCTACCAGATTTATGTCATGGGATGGCCGCGGCCGAAGGCCAATGGCCTGATCGGGTTGTGGTACCCCTGGCTGATCAAGTCGGAGACGCTGCACTATGGCTACGCTTTGGTCATGCTCATCGGGATATGGGTGCTGCGCAAAGGGTTTACGGGACGGGCTCGAACCTGGTGGACGGTCGCGCTCGTGATCCAGTTCTGGCATCACATCGAGCATTTTCTGCTCCTCTACCAGGCTACGACCCACCACAACTTCTGGGGTAAGCCGGTGCCCTGCAGTGTCCTGCAGTTGTTTTTTCCGCGGGTCGAACTCCATCTCTTCTACAACTCGATCGTATTCATCCCCATGGTGATTGGCGTGTACTATCACATGTTTCCGCCAGAGGGTGAGCGGCGAAACCTGAACTGCACTTGCGCATGGGATAGTGACAGCTCAGCGAAAGCTGCCTGACGCACCCGGGCCGGGGCGGCATGGCGGACCACCCGGGTCCTAGAGTGATGTGTCCCGCTCGAAGGATCGTACTGCCGGTGAGGGCAGGTCGAAATCTTGTGGCCTCGGCGGTCATTGCCGCTTTGGCCGTGTTCGGCTGTTCCCGGGCTCCCGAATCCTCGCCCGTGATCACGATCGAGCACTCTATCTCTCCCCAACCAGCCCGAGTCGGCCCGGTTACGGTCACTCTGCAGTTGGCTGATGCCGCCGCGAAGCCGATCGCAGGGGCCCGCATTGTGCTTGAGGCAGATATGTCGCACCCAGGCATGAGCCCCGTGTTCGGGGAGGCCAAGGAAGTGGCTCCGGGCCAATATCAGTCGCAGGTGAGGTTGGGGATGGCGGGGGATTGGGTTATTCTTCTTCGTGCCACGCTTCCCGACGGTAAAAAGCTGGAACGACAGTTCGACGTGAGGGACGTCCGACCCAACTAGGCAAGCTGTTGACTCCATCACTCATTCCCGCCCTGGAGACGCATGATTCGCAGCCGTTCGACCTGATGCTCGTCCCCGGCCTGGGCCGGTTGTTCCGCTGGCGACATGCCCGGCCAGTTCTCCAGGCCCCACTGCTCATCATTAGTATCGCCATGATCCTGCATGGACTGTTCGGGCCGACGCTGGCGCCGAAGAATCTGGCGACCACCCTGAGCTGGCTGCATTTTCGAGGCCTGCTGGTACTGGTGTTGCTCTCTGCCGGAAACTTCTTTTGCCTAGCCTGTCCTTTCATGCTGGTGCGACAAATGGCGCGTCGTTTCCTTAAGCCGCGGTTCAACTGGCCGCGGCCCTTGCGCAATAAGTGGATTTCGGTGGCTCTGTTTGCTCTGATCCTTTTCGTCTACGAGCTGTTCGACCTGTGGTCTTCGCCGTGGTGGACGGCTTGGCTGATTGTGGCCTATTTTCTCACCGTTCTCGTCGTCGACGGCTTTTTCAAGCACGCCTCCTTCTGCAAGTTCGTTTGCCCGATCGGGCAGTTTAACTTTGTGGCTTCCACCCTTTCTCCCTTCGAGGTGAAGGTCCGAAAGCAGGAGGTGTGCACGAGCTGTGATACCAAGGACTGCATTCGCGGCAGGCGTGCGCCCTCCTCTGACTTGGTTCTGATCCGCGGCTGCGAACTGGCTCTGTTTCAGCCCCGCAAGGTCGGGAACCTGGATTGCACCTTCTGCCTGGACTGCGTTCATGCCTGCCCGCACGACAACATTGGCATTCTGAGCAGATTGCCCGGCGAGGAGCTGTTGACGGATCCTCTGCGTTCGGGAATCGGCTACTTTTCACAGCGCAAGGATCTGGCGGCGCTGGCGATTGTATTTACCTTCGGTGCGCTGCTGAACGCTTTTGGCATGGTGAGCCCGGTCTATGCGGTAGAGAGTTGGCTGGGGCGACTGTTGCACCTGAGACATGAGGCCCCGGTGCTGGGCCTTATCTTCACCTGCTTTTTGATTCTGGAGCCGGTGCTGCTACTAGGTCTGGCTGCCTGGTTGGCGCGCGCTTGGAGTGGTGTCCGAGGCGCGCTCCTGCCGCTCGTGGTGAGATACAGCTATGGCATTGTTCCGCTGGGTTTCGGTATGTGGCTGGCCCACTACAGCTTCCACTTTTTGACCGGACTCTACACCATCGTGCCGGTGACTCAGAATGCAGTCGCCAGCCTGGGGCGGCCTCTGTTGGGGCTGCCGCGCTGGACCCTGACCGGCTTAGCCCCCAACTTGGTGCAAGTCATCGAAGTCGGTTTCCTGCTGCTCGGATTTGCGGGATCGCTCACGGTGATTCATGGCTTGGCGGAAGATGACGCCCCGGAAAAGCCGCTGCGGGCCTTCCTCCCCTGGGCCACGGTCTGTCTGATCCTCTGGCTGGCTTCCATGTGGCTCATATTCCAGCCCATGGAGATGCGCGCCACGCTGATGAGCGGATAGCGCCGATGCCAGAGAGCCATGGCGGAGGAGTCAAGATGGTCTCGAATCGCCCGCGTATCGCCGCGCGGGTCGGGGCCGGTTTTTGCGGCCTGCTCCTGCTGGCGCTCCCGAGGCCGGCCCGGGCACACAATGGCCCGCCGTTCCCCATCCTTGAGAACCAAAGAGTGGGTCCATGTGTCATTTCTTTATGGACGCATCCCGACGTGGGGACTGGAACGTTCTACGTCATCGTCGATCCGGCCCCGGGAGGGACGATCCCAAAAGATTTGAAGGTTGAGATCGGTATCCAGCCCGAAAGTGGGCGTCTCCCGGAGGTGCTTTACAATGCCGAGCGCGATGATACGCGAGGGCAAGTAGACTACAAGACCCTGGCGCAGTTCGATCGAGATGAGTTCTGGCGCGTGCGGCTTGTCCTAGAAAGTTCGCAGGGCAACGGGGAAGCATTTTCGAGGGTAGAAGCAACCCCGACTGGCTTCGGACGATGGGATCTGCTGTTTTTTCTCTCACCGTTCCTGGCGGTTGCATTTTTGTGGTTTCGGGGAATGACGCGCCGACGAAATCGCAAGAAGAGGCAAGGGCAGGCGGCTTAGGCCGCTTTGCCTTGCGCTTTTACCCAGATAGAATCGAGCCCCGGACAGGATCGAGAGAAAATTGTTTGTCCGCGCCCTGGTTCAGCGACCAGAGACTCTATGGTGAAGATTCGCCAGCAACCGAATGACGTTGGGCCGGGGCAGGCTCGGGCTGCCCGCCTGCTTCGCCAGCGGGTGGCCGGGCTGATTCTGGCAGGATGCCTAAGCGGGACGCTCGGAGGATGTCATTCCGCGAAGCTGCCCGACAAATCTTCACCCCAATACCGTGCGATTGTTTCCGCGTTTTATGTGGGCCTGGCGGCCCTGCAAGTTGGCGATGACGTTCATGCCGAGAGCAAATTGTCGCAGGTGACCGAACTCGCGCCGGGCGAGCCCGCCGGATGGGCTAACTGGGGAGTGCTGGCGCTGCGCCAGCGAAATTACGACGCAGCTTCCGAGAGACTTGAGCGGGCGCACAAGCTTGCGCCCGAAAACGACCAGGTGTACGACCTGCTGGGAATTCTCGAGAGCGAACGCGGCAATTCCGCGCAAGCCATCGCCGACTTGCGCAAAGCGACCGAACTCAATCCGCAGAATCTGAGGGCCATGTATCAACTTGCGGAAGAGACCGAGCGCCAGGGTGCTGCCACNNTGGGCGGTGGATCAGATGAGGGCGCGATCCTCCACTTGGCCGCCGGAAGCGGGGCACCAACTCGCCGTCGTCGAGGCCGCGGTTTCCGGTTCCGACCCGCGCCTAGCGGCCAGGCAAACAACATTTCTGCGCAACGTGCTCATGCGAGTGCCCGAGTTTCGTGAAAGCCTGGCCGCCATCAAAGCGCCGCCGGGAGAAGAAGCCCAGCCGTTTACTCACTTTCTTCGCCTGGAATCGCCCCCCTTCAAACCGTCGCCGGCGGACCTGGCGATCGGCTTCGAGCCCCAGGCCCTGGCAGCCCTCGGCCCGGGGCCCTGGAACTGGATTGGCGCCATCCCGCTCGGCAGCGCGGGCGCGCCGGTGGTGGCGGTGGCCAATGGCCGCGAGGTACGTTTGTCGACCGGCGCGAAATTCCCCTTCCCCGGTGGGTCAGAGGCGGCGCCGCCTCTGCCCGAGGGCATTGTGCCGGTTGACTTCAACTACGATTTCAAGACGGATCTGGTTCTCGCCGGCTTCGGTGGCCTGCGGTTGTTACGCCAAGACACTCCCAGTCGGTTCACCGACGTCACGGGACAGACCAAGTTGCCCCGCTCTGTGATCGATGCGCATTACACCGGGGCGTGGGCGGTTGATATCGAGGCCGACGGCGATCTCGATATCGTCCTCGGCGCGAGCGCTGGCGCTCCCGTCGTCTTGCGAAACAACGGCGACGGAACCTTCACCGATATTCGTCCCTTCGCCGGAGTCTCGGGCCTGCGCGGCTTTGCCTGGGCTGATCTCGACGGAGACGGCAATCCCGATGCGGCGATCATTGACGCGGGGGGAAGACTCCATGTTTTTATGAATGAGCGGCAGGGCCAGTTCCGCGAACGCCCTCTGCCGAGCGGTTTGCCCTCGGTTCAGGCAGTGGCTGTGGCCGATGCCAACCAGAATGGCGTGCTCGATCTGCTGGCCGTCGAAGGGGACGGTTCGATCATTCGGATCGCCGATCACAACCAAGGGCAGAGTTGGGACCTCGCCGAAATCGCCAGAGTTCCCCAGGCTGGCAATCTCGCGGAGGAGGTCCGCCTGCATGTCGCCGATCTCGATAATAACGGCGCCCTCGATCTATTCCTGTCCCCCACCATTCAAGTTTCCGGCGGGCGGGAGGCCGGCGCGTTGCTGTGGCTGGGCGACGAAAAAGGCAATTTCGTTTTGCTCGACCATCGGGTGGGACCGGCGCGGGTTTTTGACGCAGCCGACCTCGGGAGCGACGGCCGTCTCGATCTGCTGGGCCTTTCGGCTGACGGACGACCCATCGAAGCCATCAATCACGGTTCCAAGAACTATCATTGGCAAGTGGTGCGGCCGCACGCGGCGCAAGCTGTCGGCGACCAACGCATCAACCCCTTTGGGGTTGGCGGCGAAGTGGAAATCCGCTCCGGCTTACTGGTGCAAAAGCAGCCCATCACGGGGCCGCAGCTTCATTTCGGTTTGGGGGAACAAACTAGTGCGGATGTGGTGCGCGTGGTCTGGCCGAACGGAACGGTGCGCGCCGAGTTTGGTGTGCCGGCGGACCAACAGATCGTAACCGAGCAACGCCTGAAGGCGTCCTGCCCCTTCCTTTTCGCCTACAACGGCAAACAAATGGAGTTCGTCAAGGACGCGGTTCCGTGGGGATCCGCCATCGGCTTGCGCATCAACACGCTCGGCTCGGCCGACATTGCCACCACCGGGGAGTGGTACAAGATCGGACGCGACCAACTCGTGCCGCACGATGGATATTACGACATCCGCATCACCGCAGAATTGTGGGAAGTCTACTATTACGACTACCTGGCGCTCATGGCGGTGGACCATCCGGTGGGAACGGAAATTTTTGTCGACGAGCGTTTCGTGATTCCCCCCGCCAAACTTGGCATCACGACCGTGGCCACGCCCCACAAGATCGCTCGCGCCATCGATGACCGCGGGGAGGATGTCACCGACATCGTCAGCACGCTCGACGGACGGGCTCTCGATACTTTTGGGCGCGGCCAGTATCAAGGGGTAACGCGCGATCATTATGTTGAGGTGGATCTGGGCGGCGACGCGCCGCTGAGCGGTCCGCTCTATTTGATCTTGCAAGGCTCGATCCACGACACCGAGTCTTCGATCAACGTAGCCATTACACAGGGACACCGCTGGCGCGCCCATGGCTTGAGCTTGCAAGTGCCCGACGGACATGGCGGCTGGGTCACGGCCCAAGATAACCTGGGCTTTCCGGCGGGACGCAAGAAAACCATTCTGCTTAACCTGACCCATGTCTTTCGGCCGGGCACGCCGCGCCGGGTGCGCCTACGAACCAATCTAGAGATTTACTGGGACGCCATTCAATGGGCGCAGGGCGCGCCCCAGACTCCTTTGAAAAAACAAGTTCTCGGTCCCACCCTGGCCGATCTGCACTATCGCGGCTATTCCGTGATGCAGTTTCCGGTCGGCGCGGGCGCGCCCGAGGTGCCCGACTACAATCGCTTGGAGGGAACCAAACAACGCTGGCGCGATTTGATCGGATACTACACTCGCTATGGCGATGTGCGGGAACTCTTAGAGAACATTGACGACCGCTACGTGATTGTGGACTCGGGCGACGAGCTATCCCTGCGTTTCGCCGAACCGCCTCCCCCGCCCGCCGGTTGGGTGCGCGACTTCGTCATCATGGGGGATGGCTGGATTAAGGACGGGGACTACAACTCCACCTTCTCGAAGACCGTGCTGCCCTTGCCGTATCACGCCAAAAGCCAATACACGACGCGCCCGGGGAGGCTCGAGGATGAGTGGGTGTATCGTCAACATCCCGAGGACTGGCAGAACTATCACACCCGCTACGTCACGCCGGAAGTGTTCCGGAACTCGTTGCGGAGTGAAGGCCCCCAATGACCGGCAGCCGGGCCGTCAGAGTTCTTGTCGGTGTTTTTTTTCTCGCGCTCCTGGCTACCCCCCTGGTGATCAAGCGGATCTCGTCGCGGCAGGAGGCGGCCCGCTCGACCTCAGACCCCGGCACCGCCCTGGCTCGCTATGGTTTTCATCTCGAGGAAGTCGCTCATGCCGCGGGGATCGATTTCGTTCATCAGGCTCCGGTGCTCGATCCCCAACTCGATCCCATCCTGCCGGAAGTGGCCTCGATGGGCGCCTCGGTATCGATCGTAGATTTTGATCGCGACGGCTGGCCGGACATCTATGTCACCAACAGCGCGATCGGCAGCAAGAATGCCCTGTATCGGAACATGCATGACGGTACTTTCAAAGACGTGGCGGAACAGATGGGCATTGCCGATGTCAATCAACCGGGAACGGGAGTTTCGACCGGTGCCGTCTGGGGTGACTATGACAACGATGGCTACGAGGATCTGTTCCTGATCAAGTGGGGACGCCCGGAGCTGTTCCACAACGACCACGGCCACGGTTTTACCCGGGTCAGCGAGGCCGCCGGGTTGCCGCCCTGGATCAACGCGAATACCGCGATCTGGTTCGATTACGATGGCGATGGGTTGCTGGACCTGTTTGTCGGCGGCTACTACGCAGAAGATATTGATCTCTGGCATCTCACCACTACCAAAATCATGCCGGACAATTTCGAATATGCGACCAACGGCGGACGAAAGTATCTGTTTCACAATCTGGGCAACGGTAAGTTTGAAGAAGTCAGCGCGAAGCTGGGCATCAACAGCCGGCGCTGGGCACTGGCGGCTTGCGCGGCGGACCTGCGCGGTAGCGGCCATCCTGATCTGTTTATCGCCAATGACTATGGAGTATCCGAGCTTTACTTTAACGACGGCAAGCGGTTTCACGAAATGGGACAACACACGGGCGTGGGCTTCGCGCCCAAGAGCGGCATGAACGCCGCCTTCGGCGATATCCTCAACCAGGGCCGCTACGCGGTGTACGTCTCGAACATTTCGGAAAACGGCATTCTGATCCAGGGAAACAACTTGTGGGTGCCCAAGGAAGGAACGACGGGCGATGCCATCCGATATGAAAACCTGGCTCGTGATTTCGGCGTAGAGCTCGGGGGATGGAGTTTCGGCGCTCAATTCGGCGATTTGAACAACGATGGCTGGATGGACNNACCGGAGTTACTGGTACGACTTCTCGAAAGTGGCCGGTGGCAACAGCACGATCATCGGGGATGCCAAGAATTGGCCCGCCTTTGACGGTCGCAGTTTGTCCGGCTATCAAAGCAAGCGCGTCTGGTTGAATGACGGAGCCGGCAAGTTTATCGACGTAGCTCAGGCGGTCGGCGTTACCGACACCCACGATGGCCGGGCCGTCGCGCTCGCCGATTTATGGAATCGAGGCGTGCTCGATGTGGTGGTCGCCAACCAGAGAGGGCCGCTGCTGGTCTATAAGAATACGGTGAAGCCCGAGAACCAATGGATTGAATTCGAGTTGGAAGGAACCGCGAGCAACCGCAGCGCAATCGGCGCAGAAGTTACGCTGTTCTGGAATGGGCAGAAACAGGTGCAGGAAGTNNTCCGGGGGCAGTGGCTTCGCGGCCCAGAATGATCGACGCTTGCATTTCGGCTTGGGTGCGCACTCGCAAGTGGAAAAGGCGATCATTCGCTGGCCCTCGGGCAAAGTCCAGACCATCGACACGCCCGCCCCCGATCAGCGGTACAAGATCAAGGAGCCGGCATGAGTGAGCCCATTGCTGCACCCGTC
>PKYX01000133.1:608-15062 GCA_003132825.1 Acidobacteriaceae bacterium | reverse complement strand
TCATGCGCCTCGTCGAAAATCACAGCGCCCACTTCCGGCAGAATACCCGCATCGGGCGCGTACTCGGACTGCTGCTTAATCGCCAGATCGGCAAAGAACAGATGATGATTGACGATGATGAGGTCGCTCTCGCTGGCCCGCCGATGCATCTCCGTGATAAAGCACTTTTCCCAAGCGCTACACCTCTGGCCCAGGCAAGCCTCCGAGCGCGCGTCCAGTTTGTGCCATAAGACGCTGGCTTCGGGCAAGGAAGCCAGTTCGGCCCGGTCCCCGCTTTGCGTAACCCGCTCCCACGCCGCGATGGCGCGATAGTGCTCAATCTCCTCCAGACCGCTCAGCACGGGCTGATTCGTCAGGTCGTAGAGTTTCTGGCGGCACAAGTAATTGTTGCGGCCTTTCATGTAGCAGACGTTCAGCTTGCCCTCGCCGTGAGGGAAGAGCGCTTGCTCAAGAAAAGGAATATCCTTGTAGAAGAGCTGTTCCTGCAGGTTCTTGGTGCCGGTGGAGATGATGATCCGTTTGCCTGAGCGAATGGCTGGCACCAGATACGCCAGGGTCTTGCCAGTCCCGGTGCCGGCTTCCACGATGAGATGCCGCTTTTCTTCGAGCGCTTGCTCGACCGCCTGCGCCATCTGCAGTTGTCCCCTGCGGAATTCGTAAGCCGGATGGGTGCGCGAAAGCACGCCGCCGGGGGCGAAGAACTGGTAGAGCGAACCGTCCTGCCTCTTGGTCCGGGGAGCGACCGAGGGCACGGGTTGGGAGGATAGGGCCACCGAGTCTCTATAATAGCCGCACCGCGCGGGTTGGCCCAGCCGCCCCTTGGGAAACCGGCAATTCTCTAGATTGGACTCAGGCCAAACGATCAACCATGACCCGGCTCAGATTCAACTCGATGTCCGACGGCGTCGCGGTGGGAGTTCCCACNNGGGCGCGCTCTGCGCATTGTCGATACCGGTGGCATTCTCCCCGATGACAAGGACTTCATCCCCGCGGAAGTCTTTCGCCAGGCGAAGGTGGCGCTCGAAGAGGCCGATGCCGTCATTTTCGTCGTCGATGGCCGCACCGAACTCACCGCGCCCGATCTCGAACTGGCCCGCCTGTTGATCCGCAGCGGGAAGCCGGTGTTTCTGGCCGTCAACAAGGTGGACACAGAGAAGCAGGCCAACCTCACCGATGATTTCCATCGGCTCGGCATACGGCGTCTCCTTCCCATTTCTGCGGAGCATGGCCGGGGCGTGGATGATCTGTTGGACGCCATTCTCGCGGTGCTGCCCCCCGCGCCGGACAAAACCCGAGAGGACACCCAGTTCGCCGACCCAGAAACCGAGGACCCACCGTCTGCCGAACCCGGCGAGACCAAGGTTGCCATCATCGGTCATCCCAACGTCGGTAAATCCACGTTGCTGAACCGGCTGACCGGGACCGGGCGCGCCATCGTTTCCCCGGTTCCCGGCACCACGCGCGATGCCGTGGATGAGGTCGTCGAGCACCGCGGCCAGCGCTTCCGCTTCATTGATACCGCCGGCATCCGCCGCAAAGGAAAGACTCACCTGATGGCAGAGAAGCTTTCCGTGGTCATGGCGCGCAAGCATCTGGAAGCGGCCGACATCGCGCTCTTTGTCATTGACGCCACCGAGGGGGTCAGCCAGCTCGATGCCGCAATCGCGGGATATGCCCACGAGAGCGGGCGCTCGGTGATCATCGTGGTCAACAAGTGGGATTTGTGGGGCGGGGCGGGGGCCGCTGCCCAGGGAAAGAAAGGGCGGACCGGGGCGTCCGCGCCGCACAAGCAAATGTCCCACGAGCGTGAAGCGTACGAAGAACGGCTGCGCCACGGACTCAAGTTCCTCAGCTACGCGCCCGTGCTATTTGTCTCGGCCACCACCGGGGCCGGCATAAAGGAGATATTTCCCACCCTGGAGAAAGTCGCCGCGGAGCGCCGCAAGCGCGTCGGAACCGGCGAAATGAACCGCTTTCTCAAGCACGTAGATTTCGAGCGCGCTTCGGTTCCGATGAGCGGGCGGATGAGGATCTATTACATGACCCAAGCTTCGGCGTCGCCGCCGACGTTTGTTCTTTTCACCGACCGCAATGTGAAGTTGCATTTCTCCTACCAGCGCTTCTTGGAAAATCAAATCCGTGATGCATTCGGTTTCGTGGGCACGCCGATCTGGATCAAGAACCGGGCTCGGGGGCGACCCGAGTAGCGGCGCACGCGGATGCCCCTCCGCCCTGCCCCCATGATCCNNCCGCCGATGCCCCTCCGCCACATGATCCTTCGACCGATCCCCGCCGGATTCTGCGGCTGGGCGTTCGGTTTGGACCGAGAGCTGGGCTCGAGATCTTCATGCCCAGGTCAGCTGGCCCACGGTCTCCCGCCTGCAATCTCATGGCTTTTCCTTGGTCAGTAGTCCGACCTTTTGGACGCCGGCGGCGCGCGCAATGTCAATCACATCGGCCACATATTCAAAATTGACGTCATCATCCCCTTTCACGAAAGCCACACGCTCCGCGCGCCGCTTGAAGATGTCGCGCAAGCGGCCATCGAGATCCCCCCAGCTTACGTTGTCCTGATTGATCTTGAGCCTCGGAGACTGGTCCGTCCCGCTCCAGACCAGCTGCACCACAATAGTCCGCTCAGGCGGCGGAGTCTGCCTCGCATCCTCGGCCGGCTGTGGAATCTGGGCGTCCAAGCCCTTTTCCTGGGACATGGATACGACCACCATGAACACAATAATCAGGACCAGCAGCACGTCAATCAAGGGAGTGATGGCGGTCGGAGAACCGTTGCCTGCCATGGAGAACGCCATCGGAGTCGCTCCTTTTCAGGCACGCGCGTGTCTTAAAGGATTCGACACTTGGTCTCTCGAGGAGGTTCTCGCGACCGAAAATCCTTTCCGTTGCCGGGCCACGGGGCTGCGCTAAGATGACGAAATGAGTGGAACTCTGATCGTGACCGGGGCGAGTCGCGGCATCGGCGCGGCGATTGCTAAGCTTGCCGGCGCTCGAGGGTTCGCTGTGGCGGTGAATTTCGCGAGCAGCGAGGCCGCCGCTGACGAAGTGGTGGGCCACATTGTTGCTGCCGGCGGTCGTGCCGTCGCCATCCGGGCCGACATCGGCTCCGAACCAGAGATTGTTCGACTCTTCGTAACCGCGGAACGGGAGCTGGGGCCGATCAAGGGGCTGGTGAACAACGCCGGCGTGACCGGCGGCTTCGCGCGCGTGGAGACGGTCACCGCGCAAGCTCTGGCGAAAGCGTTCGCGGTCAATGTGGTGGGCGCGATCCTATGTGCCCGGGAGGCGGTACGACGAATGTCGACACGAAATGGCGGAACCGGCGGGGCCATCGTGAATGTTTCCTCCCTGGCCGCCCGTACTGGCGCCGCCGGCGAATGGGTCCACTATGCGGCATCAAAAGGCGCTCTCGACAGCTTCACCATCGGACTCGCCCGCGAAGTGGCCACGGAGGGAATACGCGTCAACGCCGTCGCCCCAGGTCTGATCGCAACTGGCCTTCACGCAGCCAACGGGGCACCGGATCGGCTGGATCGACTGGCGGCGTCCATCCCCATGAATCGCCCCGGCACTCCGGATGAGGTGGCGGAGGGCGTTCTTTGGCTGCTTTCACCCGCAGCCTCCTACACCACCGGCGGCATTCTCGACATTGGTGGCGGACGGGGCTGATATCGCTTGGCCACCTGGGAACTTCTTGCTTCTCCGGGTGGGCCCGCTCGCCGCCGCCCACGCGCTCAACCGATGGGCAGTGGTGGCGGCGAGGGCTGCGGCGGTGGTGGACCCTGGGGTGACAGCAGTGGCGCCGGGTACAGCACGGCGGCCAGCGGGGGATAGCGCGCCGCGAAAAAGTAAATGGAATAGGCCGGGAAAAACACGATCACGGGCACGGAAATTAGCGAAAAAACATACAAAATTGCTACCGCGAGCACGCTGCCGACCACAACCGCGAGCGTAATGGTGTAGAGATTCCAGGTCAGCCCGGCTGCCTTCCCCCCAAGCACCGCTACCACACCGATCCCGCCTACTGGAATCAGAATCAACAGAAAAACGACGACGGTCACCATGCTCATGATCACCGCCGCCCCGACCGCCAGGGCCACCTTCAGTGCCAGGTAGCCCGCGTATCCCCCCTTCTCGCGACTCATCATGGACAGAAGGCGGCGCCAGGCCTCGATAGCTCCGATATCTTCCATCGCCATTTGCGGAACCACAAAATCCTTGGTCAGCACGGCCACGACTCCCAGGCAAACCACAAATCCACAGAAGAGAAAAAACACCAGAATGCCACCCAGGACGAGGGCTAGCACATGCTCTCCGGGCTTCTGCAGCCAACCCAGGGCAAGCCCGAGAGCGGCCGGAACCCCCACCAGAATGGTCAGGCCAACCAGGCTCGCAAGGAACAGCAAAACCTGCCAGCCAAAGTAGCGCCATCCAGCCTCCTGCCGGCGCCCCCAACCTTGCCGGATTCGGCAGCGCTTTTCGACCACGCTGTCAAACAAGATGAACCGCATCACGCTGTTGATGTAGACAAACAGCACGACGAGCAGCAATCCCAGCACCACCAGGGCTGCGATCGCCGGGGCGAACAGCAAGGGATGAGCGGCTATCAGTCCGGGTGCGGGGATGTGGTGGGTCCCGCCGGCATGCGGCAGTGGGAAACGGGTACCGCATCCTCCGCCTGAACTAAGCTCCCCGGCCAACAACCCGACCAACGCCAACCTGGCCCACTGACCCATGCGAAACGGCTTCAATAACTGCTGTTTGGCGTGGTCGAAGGCTGGACTGATCGCATCTAGCGCGGAGATCGGCACGGTGGCACCTCGTCGTGGAGCGGATTTGTAAGTTACTGCGATCCGGCGGGCAGGTCAATGGGATGATCGAAGGGAGGATGATCGAGGGCGATTTCCTTCCCCACGGCTCGGAAATTCCGGCCAGCGTCGACCGTCTGGGCCCACCCATCAAATTCCTTCAATGCCAGATCACACTGCGCGCGGTGGCGCTGCTGCCGGTCGCGAATCGGTTTCTCGAGCGGCGGCAGCAGGTCAAAAGTGATGTTGGCTGGTTGAAAGCTCTTTGTGTCCGCGTGCGTGATGTAATGCACCAGAGAGCCAAAGGCGGTCGCCCGCGGAGGGGCCATCGGGTTTGTTCCAGCGGCCAGGGCAGTCGCCTGGATCCCGGCCATGAGTCCGGTGGCGATCGATTCGACGTAGCCTTCGACTCCGCAGATTTGGCCGGCAAGGATCAGGAGCGGATGTTCTCTCATTTGCAGCGTTTCCGAGAGCAGACTGGGCGCATTGACGTAGGTGTTGCGGTGAATCTGCCCATAGCGCAGGAAGCGCGCATTTTCGAGTCCCGGAATCAGCCGCAGCACCCGGGCCTGTTCGCCGAACTTCAAATGGTTTTGAAAACCCACCAGATTGTAAGAATCGGCCCGTAAATTCTCCTGCCGCAGCTGCACGGCCGCGTAAGGGATCCGGCCGGTGCGCGGGTCTTTTAATCCCACCGGCTTCATGGGGCCAAATCGCAGCGTATCGCGCCCTCGGCGCGCAATCTCCTCGATCGGCAGGCAAGCTTCGAAGTAATTCAGCTTTTCCCAGTCGCGCTCCTCGACCGACTGCGCGGCCAGCAGCGCATCACAAAAACGATCGTACTCCTCCTTCGCCATGGGACAGTTGATGTAGTCCGCCGTGCCTTTGTCATAGCGCGCTGCCAGATACACCTTTGACATGTCAATCGAGTCGGCCTCGACGATCGGGCTGATCGAATCGTAGAAATAAAGTTGCGAAGCTCCGCTGAGCCGTGCGATTTCCTGGGACAACGCGTCTGAGGTCAGCGGACCGGTTGCGACGATGGTGATCTCGTCTTGGTCAAGCTGCGCAACTTCTTCCCGTCGCACGCGGATGAGCGGCTCGGACGAAATCGCGGCGGTGACGCTCGCGGCAAAGGTTGCGCGGTCGACGGCCAGCGCATGCCCCGCGGGCACGGCGCACTGGCGTGCCAGCTCGAGCAGCCGGGACCCCGCCCGTCGCATCTCTTCCTTCAACAGCCAGGGCGCCGTGTTTTCGCTGTCGGATTTGAGGGAATTCGAGCAGACCAGCTCCGCGAAGTCGCCCGTCTGATGCGCCGGCGTGGAGCGCACGGGACGCATCTCGTACAGCTCCACCCTGAGGCCGCGGCGCGCACATTGCCAGGCCGCCTCCGACCCGGCCAAGCCGGCGCCGATGATTCGAATTCGCTCGATCACTGGGCCTTCGATGTGGCCGTCTGCAGCGCATCTCCGATCAGGCACACCGCCTTCCACTCATCCAAGAACGTCGCGCCCAGATTCTTATAGAAATCAATCGCGGGCTTATTCCAATCCAACACTTCCCAACGCAGGCAAAAGTAATCTTCGTCCCATGCTATGCTCGCCACCCGCGCCAGCAGCTCCTTGCCGATGCCTCTCTTGCGCAACTCCGGGCGCACAAAGATGTCTTCCAGAAAAAGACCTGCCCGCCCTTGGAAGGTCGAATAAAACTCGAAAAACAGAGCGTAGCCGGCCGGCTGCCCGTCCCATTCCGCGAGGAGCGCGCGGAATTTCGCATGCGAGCCGAAGCCGTCGCGCAATACATCTTCTTCGGTGATGATGGTTTCATGATCCAGGTGTTCGTACTTTGCCAGTTCATGGATCAGGGTTTTCAGCAATAGCGCGTCGTCGGCCGTGGCAGGACGAATTGAGAGCATCGTAAGAGACTCCGGTACGCACAGTGAGGCGTCAGGCGGCTATTATATAGGCGCACTCGACGGAGGACTCTTGGCCCGCATCTCGCTGATCGAACCAGAAAACGCTGCGCCCGAAGTAAAAGAGATCTATGAGCAGAAGCTTCGCGGCAAGCCCGGCAACGTGCACAAGGCCATGGCCCATCGGCCGGAGGCGCTGAAGAACTTCTTGAGCTTCTATGCCAGCGTCGGCCGTTCGCTCGACCGCAAGCTCTTCGAGCTCATCTACATTCGCGTCTCGCTGATCAATCAGTGCCGCTATTGCCTGCAGCATCACCTTGCGTCTTCGAAACGGGTCGGCCTTACCCCGGAGGATGGGGAAGGGCTCAAGCAGGGCAGCTACGCTCGTGGCAGCGAAAAAGAGCAGGCGGCGCTGACCTACGCCGAAAAACTGACGCGGAGTTCGTCCAGCGTCAACGATGCCGACTTCGCCCCTCTGAAGAAGCATTTCACCGACGCCGAGATCGTGGATCTGCACCTGCTCGTGGGCTTGGCCAACCTCACCAACCGGTTCACCGATCCGCTCGGACTCGAACTGGAGTTTCCCGAAGAGCGGCTTTGAAGCAAGCGGACCAGGCCCCAGAAAGAGCATCCGGGTAATTTTCCTAGGTGGCGCTCGCGCCCTGGGGCGGCCCAAGCTTGGTGGTTCCAAGGGGGGGTCAAAGAATGACTCGCGCATCCCCGGTCCGCCGGGTCACATGCTCTCGATCCAGATACTCGAGCAGCGGGATCGCGTACTTGCGGCTGACTCCCGCCAGGTCCTTGAAGCGGGCGACGTCAATCTTTGGTCGCTCGGCCTTCTCCTCCGCCATACGCTTGCGCAGATCCTCTAACGCGTCGCGGTGAAAAACCATCTCGTCCGCAATCTTCACCAACACTTTTTCCCGCAACAGCAAGGTAACGATTTTCTGACTGCGAATCCCGTCGATCTTCAGTCCCGCCAGAACTTCGCGGAGTGCCGGCACTCTTAACCCAGCCGAGCGAAACGCTCGTTCGATCACGGACTTCGATTCCGCCTCGTCGTCCTTCATGACAATGCCGCGCCCGGGTAGGCGCACCACGTCGCCTGCGAGCTCCAGCTTCTTGTCTCTGGTGAGTGCAGCCAGTGCCACGGCGAAACCATCGGAGCCGATTCCGACCCTCTCCCCCAAAGCGTCCTTGTTGATTCCGGGTGTCAAGGGATTTTGCTGGTGGTAGGCTGCGACCTCGGCCAGCAGGGAGCGTTCGAGCGCCGCGATGGCCATGGCGTCAAAAAACGAATCGGCGATTCGCAACGCCTCCCCTGTCATCAGCAATCCTGCAACTTGCGCCTCGATCGTCACTCTGGTCCAGCCGGTCTCGGCAACCAGTTGCCCGAGCGAAATCCCTCGCGGCCCGCGTCTTGCGATTCTCGCCGCCAAAATCCGGTCACGGTCAGCAGAGGCAAATATCCCGTGGAAATCCTGCGCGATTTCCTTTTTTACTTTTGGCAGGGGCGCGGCGTCCAGCACCACTCCCCCTCCGATCGTCATCACCGGCGACAATTGCCGGATGATGAACCGATCTCCGGGCAGCAACAGCACCGGATGGGCAAGGCGAAGCTGCGCAAACGTGTCTTCTCCCGGCGCAACTTGTTCTTTGCCATACAGGGCGACGGTGGCGACCGATTCCGAGGTGTAGCCATGAAGGTGCACCCGGGCACGATCTTTCAACGGTCTCGCCGAGCGCAACAGGGACAGCTTCACATCCAGGCGGGAGGCGGACTGAAACAAGTGAGGGGGCGCGAGCGTCATTCCACGGGCCAGGTCTTCGGTCGGTACCCCGGCCAGGTTCAGCGCGGTGCGTTCGCCGGCAACCGCTTTGTCGGCTGGTTGTCCGTGCACTTCGACACCGCGGACGCGGGCGCGCGCTCGGGTGGGAAATATCTCCAACTCTTCTTCTCGGTGAATCGCGCCCGAGACCAGGGTGCCGGTCACCACGGTGCCGAATCCCTTCATCGAGAAAACCCGGTCAATGGGAAGGCGAGCCATCGNNTTGCTTCAGGTCCTCGAGGCCCGCGCCCGTCAATGCGCTGACCGCGAGGATCGGTTGGGGGGCGCCGAGAAAGGAACCGCGCAGGAAATCCTCCACCTCCAGCCGCACCACGTCGAGCGTGTCGCGGTCCACGAGGTCCGCTTTGGTCAGCACCGTAATGCCGCGGCCGACCGCCAGAAGACGGCAGATGTCGAAATGCTCCCGTGTCTGCGGCTTGATGGATTCATCCGCCGCGATCACCAGCAGCANNATGCCGCGGCGCTTTTCTTCTTGCAGGCGATCGGCGTCGATTCCGGTCAACGCTTTCACCAGAGCGGTTTTTCCGTGATCAATGTGCCCGGCGGTGCCTACGATCACTGATTTCATTGGCGGACAAGTATAGTCGGCCGATTCCCCGGCCGTCAGCGGGAAGAATTTCCCAATCCTCTCTACCCAGGCCAGCCGCGAAATGCGACAATGGTTTCTCCGACCCCCTATGACTGCCTCCCCCACCCTGGCCATCACCTCTCAGCTCATCCGCGAACACGGCATCACGCCCGAGGAGTACGAAAAAATCAAACAGCTCCTCGGAGGACGCGAGCCTACGCTCACCGAGTTAGGCATCTTCAGCGTGATGTGGAGCGAGCATTGCTCCTACAAATCTTCCCGCGTGCACCTGAAGCGCCTGCCCACACGCAGCCGGCGCGTCGTACAAGGCCCGGGCGAAAACGCGGGAATCATTGACATTGGCGACGGCTGGGCGTGCGCCTTCAAGATCGAGTCTCACAATCATCCCTCCTTCATTGAGCCATTCCAAGGCGCCGCGACCGGCGTGGGAGGAATTCTGCGCGACATTTTCACNNCCGAGATCCCCAGGAATCACTCCGTGCTCGAAGGCGTGGTCAGCGGAATCGCTTCCTACGGAAACTGCTTCGGTGTGCCGAACCTAGGGGGCGAGACCAAGTTTGAGCCTTGTTACTCCGGCAATCCTCTGGTAAATGCCTTTGCCCTCGGCCTGGTGCGGCGGGACCAGATTTTTTACGCCAAGGCCGCCGGCCAAGGCAATCCCGTCATTTACGTCGGTTCAAAGACCGGCCGCGACGGCATTCACGGCGCCACCATGGCCAGCGAGGAATTCAGCGAAGCTTCAGAAGGCAAGCGCCCCAACGTGCAAGTGGGGGATCCGTTCCTCGAGAAGCTGCTGCTCGAAGCCTGCCTCGAAGCCATGCAGACCGGCGCGATTGTCGGCATTCAGGATATGGGCGCCGCCGGGCTCACCTGCTCCACCTGCGAGATGGGCGCACGGGGCCAGGTGGGCATAGAAATCGAACTCGACCGCGTGCCCCAGCGCGAAACCGGTATGACGCCCTACGAAATCATGCTCAGCGAGTCGCAGGAGCGCATGTTGCTCGTGGCCGAAAAAGGCCGCGAAGAAGAAGTCTTCCGCGTCTTCCGCAAATGGGGACTCGACGCCGTCGAAGTGGGCCGCGTCACCAACGACGGCACCCTGCGCGTTCTCGAACACGGTCAAGTCGTCGCCGAAATTCCCAACCAAGCGCTCACCGACGACGCGCCGGTGTACCGGCGAGCGCTCGAGCGCTGGGAGCCGCCGGTGCCGCGAGAAATCCCGTCGCACCTCGAGCTCGGGCAGTCAGCCGATCTCACCCCGGATCTCATGCGCCTGCTCGCCAGCCCGAACATCCGCAGCCAGCGCTGGATCTGGCAGCAATACGATTCCATGGTTCAGATCAACACCGTAGAAGGGCCGGGATCAGGCGATGCCGGCGTGATCCGCATCAAGAGTTCTGACCCCGGAGGCTCCGAGCGTGGCTTGGCCATGGCCCTCGACGGCAACGGGCGCTGGTGTTACCTCGATCCACGCCTCGGCGCCATGCACGCCGTGGCCGAGGCCGCTCGCAATGTGGCCTGCACGGGCGCGACACCGGTCGGCGCGACCAACTGCCTAAACTTCGGCAACCCCGAGAAACCCCACATCATGTGGCAGTTCTCCCAGGTGATTGATGGCATGACCAAAGCTTGCGAGGAGTTGGAGGTCCCGATCACCGGCGGCAACGTCAGCTTCTACAACGAGACTTTGGGTGAGGGCATCTATCCCACGCCGGTGATCGGCATCGTTGGCATCCTCGAAGATGTTCGCCGAGCGGTGCGTCCCGATTTCCGCGAAGCCGGTCGCGCCATCGTTCTACTGCGTGGGTCCGAACCCGGCGATCGAACTGACGCCGAGTCCGAATTCGGCTCCTCCGAATACGCCAAGGAAATTCTAGGGGCGCTCTGGGGCTATCCGCCGGAGCTCGGGCTGGAAAGGGAAGCCGCCCTGCAGAAAGCGCTGATTGCCATGGCCCAGGCCGGGCTCCTAGACTCGGCGCATGACTGCTCGGAGGGCGGCCTTGCCGTCACCTTGGCCGAGTCGGCCTTCGCTAAAGGCATTGGAATGAGCGTCGATTTGTCCTCTCACGGTTTGCCTGCGGAGTTTTCCCTTTTTGGAGAAGACGCCAGCCGAGTGGTGATCTCCTGCGACCGCATTCATCTGTCCGGAATCCAACAGGTAGCGGTAAAATATGGCCTCACCCCAGAAATGATCGGAGAGACGGTTCCGGAACAAGTAGAAATAAAATTGGATGGTCGAGTCGTGGTGTCGGCGAGCGTGGCCGAGCTGCGCGAAGCTTACGAGAGCGCGCTCGAGAAGGCGCTGCGGGCGGAACCGGTAGCGGCAGACTGACCGATTGCCGATTTCCAAGGGAGCGGGGAGCGAAATGCCAAAGTCCGACAAGTTCCGGGAGGAATGCGGGGTGGTCGCGATTCATGCCCATCCCGAGGCCGAGAAGCTCGCTTACCTGGGTCTGCACGCGCTGCAGCATCGCGGCCAGGAATCGGCCGGCATCGTCACCTCGGACGGCCTGTCGCTGCACGCCCACCGGGCCATGGGACTGGTGGCCGACATTTTCAAGGAGGAAGAGCTCAACAAGCTGCATGGCACCCTCGCCATCGGCCATACGCGTTATTCCACCGCCGGAGATTCGTCGCTGCTCAATGCCCAGCCCATCATGGTGCAATCCAACAAAGGCGTCATGGCGCTGGCGCACAACGGAAATCTGGTGAACGCGCAGGAGATTCGCAGCCGCCTCGAAGGGCAAGGTTCGATTTTCCAGACCAACAGCGATACCGAGATCATCGTTCATCTCATCGCGCTCTCGAGAGAACACACCCTGCCCGAGGCTATCGCCGACGCGCTGCGCCGTGTGGAAGGCGCGTTTTCGCTCGTCATGATCAGCTCCGACCGGATTTTCGCGGCGCGCGATCCGCGGGGCTTCCGTCCGCTGGCCATGGGGAAAATCCCGGCCGTATCCGGTGAGAAGCGTGACACCGTGGTTTTCGCCTCCGAGACCTGCGCCTTTGATTTAATCGGCGCCACCTTCGAGCGTGATGTAAAACCGGGGGAATTGGTCATCGTCGGCCCGGCGGGCGTTACCTCCCGTTTCTATTCCCCAGCGGCGCCCCAATCGAGCTGCATCTTCGAGCANNCGACAACTGGCGCGCGAAGCCCCGGCGGAAGCCGACATTGTCGTTCCCGTGCCCGACTCCGGAGTTACCGCCTCGATTGGATATGCCTCGGAGAGCGGACTTCCGCTGCGCTTCGGGTTGATCCGCAACCACTATGTCGGACGCACTTTTATCGAGCCGCGCCAGACCGTGCGCGATTTCGGAGTCAAGCTGAAGCTGAATCCGGTGCGCTCCTTGCTCGAAGGCAAGCGCGTGGTCCTGCTGGACGATTCCATCGTGCGCGGCACCACCAGCCGCAAGATCGTGCGCATGATCCGTGGCGCCGGCGCAACCGAAGTCCACATGCGGATCTCCTGCCCGCCGACCATTTCGCCCTGCTTCTACGGCGTGGACACCCCCTCGAAGAAGGAACTCATCGCCGCCAACAAGACGGTCGATGAGATTCGCGAGTTTATCGGCGCGGATTCGCTCGCCTATCTATCGCTCGAAGGATTGAAGCAGGCCTGCGGCGATGGCGAGAAAACTACCTACTGTACCGCCTGTTACACCGGGCGCTATCCCACCCACTGGGTGGACGTCGAAGAGATCCAGCCGGCCGCAGTCGTCAGACGCTGATCCCCTTGCCGGCGGGCACCGCTCCCGCCATCAGCCCGACCAGAATCTGTGTTCGTTATTCGTTGTTCGTCGTTCTCTGCTCCTCGCCTTCTGTTCTCTGCCCGAGCTTCCCCGGCGCATGCCTACGCTATATTGGATCCTTGCCCCTCGCCGAAAAAGCCCTGATCGCCCGGATTCGCCGCCAAGCCGCCAGCCCGTCCCGGGTCTCGACCGGGATTGGGGACGACTGCGTCGTGCTCGCCCTGCCCCGCGGCCATGAGGTTCTGATCACCACGGACTTTAGCCTCGAGGGAGTCCACTTCCGCCGTGACTGGCATCCCGCGAAATCGGTCGGTCATCGCTGTCTCGCGCGTGGCCTTAGCGATATTGCGGCCATGGGAGGCCGGCCCGTGGCCGCTTTCCTCTCGCTCGCCCTGCCGCGGACCGTGCCCCAGAGCTGGGTGGACGAGTTTGTGCGCGGACTGCTGGCTCTCGCCCGCAGCTTTGACGTAAGACTTGACGGCGGAGACACCGCGCAGTCTCCCCAGGGCATTCTGGCGGATATTGTTGTGCTCGGTTCGGTACCGAGGGGTACGGCAGTGCTGCGGTCGAGCGCCCGGCCGGGCGACCGTATTTATGTGAGTGGGACACTCGGAGGCTCCGCCGCCGCCCTCGAGCGCCTGCTGCTCGAACCAAGGCACAAGCTCAATCCCCGCGAGTTCCCCCAGCAATTTTTTCCCCAACCGCGGATTGCATTAGGCCGCATCCTACGGCAGAGAGGCTTGGTTTCCGCCATGATCGACTTGAGCGATGGGCTTTCGACCGACATCGGGCATCTCTGCGATGAGAGCGCAGTGGGAGCGGAACTACGGGCGGAAGCGATTCCGCTCGCCGCGATTGGCGGGACCGGAGAAAAAGTAAGTCTGCGCGCCGCCCTTCACGGCGGTGAGGACTACGAGCTCTTATTCACCGCCTCGCCGGACCAGCGCCTGCCCTCCCGCATCGCCCGAATACCCATCACGGAAATCGGCCGCATCACCCGCGCCAAAAAAGTCATCCTGCTCGCCGGGCAGCACACCCGGCGCAATCTGAAACCCCAAGGTTGGCAGCACTTCGTCCGATGAAACATCTTCTGGCCCCAGGGATCGCGGTCGCTCCCGGTGCCCTCGCTGGTTCACCGGGTTCCTATGCCCCTACGTCACTCCTCAGTCTCTACCCTCCGGACCACAGCCGGGTTAGAGTAGCTCTATGCAGTGCCTGAAGCGATTCGTCCCAGCTGCCCTCTTCCTGCTGGCTTTGTCTGCCAACGCTCAGCAAGCCAACCCCAAGCCTTCCGCCCCCGCCGTCGACGATGCCCTGGTGCAAAAGCAATTTGGATCGACGTGCAAGCTGATTCCGGGACCTCAGCCGATGACGGCTGACCTGGATGGAGACGGCATCGAGGATCTCGTCGTCGTCGCCCACTGCACCAACCCGCTGCTGGACACGGCCGAGGATAACTTCCAGGTGATCGACCCCTATAACACGTTCTACGGTTACGGCGACACCAAGATCACCACCCAGTTTGCTTCC
>PKYX01000133.1:0-554 GCA_003132825.1 Acidobacteriaceae bacterium | reverse complement strand
CTGACCCTGAAAAAGAAAGTGGTGCTCGGAATCTATGCCGAAGAGAGCGGCGCCGATAACATGACCTCGGTCGTTTTCTGGGATGGCAAGAAGTACCGCTACGCGCCGCTCGGCTCGGGTATGGATTAACCCCTCCGGCTGCTCCCCCTCGAGAACCTGCCTGCGGTGCAGTTGGGTCGAGAATCGGTAGAGTATCGTCCCCTCCCCCAGGCCTTTCGCTTGCGGCGGCTCGCGGGGCCCTCGAGTGGCCGGAGCGTTCTCACTGCGCGGAAAAACCCCGGCGCGCCTGAAACTATTCGAATGGAACTCGCCCTGCGCCCGCTATAATCCACCGCCATGGACATCGAACAACACCTGTCCGAACTCAAGCGGCGCAACCGGCTCGCCGAAGAAGGCGGCGGCGCTCGACGCCGTGAACGCCAGCACAAAGAAGGCAAAATGTCCGCCCGCGAGCGGATTGCCTTTCTGCTCGACGAGGGCACCTTTGAGGAGACCGACAAACTGGTCACCCATCGCTCGAACGACTTCGGCCTGGCCGAGCAGAAATACTATGG
>PKYX01000530.1 GCA_003132825.1 Acidobacteriaceae bacterium | reverse complement strand
GCCTCTCCACCGTACAGCGGGCCGACAAGATCATTGTGATGCACAAGGGACAGGTTCGCGAGATGGGAACCCACCAACAACTGCTGGCTGAGCGCGGGATTTACTACAAGCTGTATCAACTGCAGTATAAAGACCAGGAGGTTTCGGTCGGGGGGCCTCAGGTCACTGCCAGCGCGGACGACTAGGCGATTCCGCCGTCCCCCCATCATTCTATGGACTGGGGGGCGAAAGGGATCTACGGAAAGCGGCCTCCCTGGCCTCTCGCCATCCCGGTCGCTTTACAATGGTTGGGTGCGAATTCTGATCTCCGCCGGAGAAGCCTCCGGCGAAATGTACGGCGCGCAACTCATTCTGGCGCTTCGCCGCCGCGACCCGTCGCTCGAAGTGTTTGGAGCGGGCGGAGACCGCATGCGGGCAGCGGGATGCGACACGGTGGTGGACGCGAGGGATCTGGCTGTAGTCGGGATCTCTGAAATACTCAGCCATCTGCCGAAAATCTGGAGTCTGTTCCACCGGCTGATCGCCGAGGCGGACCGACGCCGGCCGGACCTCGCCATCGTCATCGATTCCCCGGCTTTCAATTGGCGAGTCGCCCGGAAGATGCGCCAGCGCGCTATTCCAGTCGTGTATTATGTGTGTCCGCAATTCTGGGCGTGGCGCCAGGGACGGGTTCGCCTGCTGCGTAAATACGTCAACAAGGCGCTGGTGATTTTCCCCTTTGAGGAGCAGTTCTACTGCGAACGCGGCGTGGATGCGAGCTTTGTCGGCCATCCCCTGGCAGATCTTCCCCGTCCTGCCATCGAGCGCGAGGACTATGCTGGCCAGCACCGACTCGATCCCGCCAAACCCTGGATCACAGTCATGCCGGGCAGTCGCGTCAAAGAAGTGCGGATGAACTTGCCGGCGATTTTGCAGTCGGCTGAGAAACTGGGCCCAACCTACGAATTCCTACTGCCGGTTGCGCCCACGCTCGACCGCGCGTTTCTCGAAAGGCTCGTCGGCTCCTCGGACATCCACCTGGTTCCCGAAGCCCTCCCGGCGCTCTACCACTCGCGGGGAGGAATCATCGCCAGCGGGACCGCCACGGTGGAGGCTGCGATGATGGGCACGCCGTTTGTCATGGTGTACCGGGTCTCTCGGCTCACCTACCTGCTGGGCAAGCCACGGGTGAAGGTTCCGCGCTTTGCCATGGTGAATCTGATCGCGGGACAAGAGGTTGTCCCAGAGCTCGTGCAGGGGGATTTCACCTCCGAAAAAGTCGTAGCGCGGCTCCGTGAAATGCTTCCCGACGGCTTGGTCCGCGAACGGATGCTCGAAGGACTGGCGGGCGTGAAAACCCGTCTCCACGGTCCTGACCAGCACGGCGCCCATCCGGCCGACCGAGCCGCCGAAGCCATCTTCGAGTTGCTGCCCCGCCCGGATCTAAAGACCAGTCGGTGACGGCTTTAGCCTTGTCTCACGGCATCTTTTGGGTCACAATCCTCATCTAACCGCTCGCCAGGAGAGTGTTTTTGATGCCCTTTCAATCTCGGCCTTGGGGTCGAAGCGTCGTCACCAGCCTTGCATTGTTGCTGCTGTTTCTGACCCTGCCCGCGCGGGCAGCCGAGAAGATGCGTCTGCGGGTGGACGATTATCAGATTGAAGCCGAACTCTCGCCCCATGCCCACAAGATCCAAGCTCGCGCGAAGGTGAAGTTCACGGCTTTGGAAGACCTGAACGTCGCGGTCTTTGAGCTGCACAATGCCCTGCGGGTCACCAAAGTGCTGGATGCGGCAGGCAAACCGCTGTCCGCCGAGCGCGCCACCCAGGATTCGACCGTGCGAGTGCAATTGCCGGATGGCTTGGCGAAGGATGCCTCCACCAGCCTGACCTTCGAATATGAGGGCGAGCTGAGCTCGGCCGATGATAGTCCGGTACAAGGGCTCAAACTAGCCTCCATTGATGACGACACCAGCTATCTGCTTTATGCCGGCCGTTGGTTCCCAGTCAACGCCTATGGCATCAACCGCTTCACCTCGACCATCAGCATTACACTGCCCGCGCACATGCTGGTGATCGGCAGCGGAAAGGAAACCGTCACCAGCAATCCCGAGCCGAAAAAAGCGCTGGCCGGAGCCTTGCCGACCAAGACCTACAGGCTCGTCTCGGACAAGCCCAGCTTTCCGGGCACCATTATCGCCGGGGTTTTCCAGGACTACACGAGCACCGAAGCGGGCCTTGACATACACGTATTTTTCAAGCCCATTCACAAGAACCTAGGGGCGATTTACGCCGAAACGGCGCTCAAGGAATTCACCTACTTCGTAACGCTTTACGGTCCCCTGCCCTCGCCCACGCTGCGCGTCGTCGAACTGCCGGATGATACCGTGCCCTCGGCCTGGGCGCCGGAGGTCGCGGCCATCGCCAATCGCGCGGTCACCGAAAAAGTGAACTACCGTTTGTTGGCCAATACGATTTCGCACCAGTGGTGGGGAGTAGCCGTCAGCCCGGCATCGCGAGATGACTGGTGGCTCGAAAACGGCTTTGCCCGCTACTCCGAAGCTCGCTATGTGGAGCAGGCTGCCGGCAGTGCGGGGCTAGAGGAGGTCGTCAAGGACATGTCGGTGGGTGCGCTGGCGTACGACACGGTGCCGCTTGCCACCGTGAGCAAGCTCGACGAGTTTTCCCCGGAGTTCCAATCGCTCGTCACCGACAAAGGCGGCATGATCCTTCATATGTTGCGCTGGGTCGAAGGTGAGCAGAAATACGATCTGACCATGCGCCAGTTCTTCGCACAGTACGCCGGCAAATCGGCCTCGACCGAGGATTTCAAAGCCATTGCGGAAAAGAACTACGGGGACCAGCTCACCTGGTTCTTCTCTCAGTGGTTCGATTCGACCGGCGCCCCGGAGTTCAAGGCTAAGTATTCCATCTTCCGCCTGGGCAGCAACAAGGGATTCCGCGTGGTGGGTCAGATTTCCCAGGATCTCGACCTGTTCCGCATGCCGGTCGAAATGAAAATCGACACCGACGGCAAGACCGAGGAAAAACGCATCGAGGTTGTGGGCACGGAATCGCCTTTCACGGTCGAGACCTTCGGGCGCCCGCGCCGCATCGTGATCGATCCGGATGACCGTGTGCTCAAGAATTCGGTGGAAGTCCGGCTGCGAGCCGGGATCCAGCGTGGGCAAGCTCTGGTGCAGCAGGGAGATTTGGCGGGAGCGCTGAGCGAATTCAACAAAGCTCTCGACAGCAACAAGAACAGCTCACTCGCTCACTATCGCATTGCCGAGGTTTTCTTTCTGCAGCACAACTACCAGGCTTCCGCCAACGCTTATCGCGAATCCCTCAACGGGGACGGGGAGCCGCGCTGGACCGAAGTCTGGAGCCACATTCAACTGGGGAAGATTTTCGATATCACCGGACAGCGCGAGCGCGCCATTAACGAATACCGCCAGGCAGTCCAGACCAACGACAACACCCAAGGTGCGATGGACGAAGCCCGGAAATACTTGCAGAAGGCGTACGAGCAGCCGAAGGACAGCGGCCCGGTTTCGGGAAACTAGGAGTCGTTTTTCACTGCGTCCAGGCTGGCCACCGCGTCCTCTCCCACAACCTCCGCACTGTGCTCGACGCCGCTCGGCACGTAAACGGCGTCTCCGGCTCCGAGAAGCACTTCTTCTGCGCCCATCGTGATACGAAAATGTCCCGAGACGACCGCGTCGATCTTGTCCACCGCGTGGGCGTGCATCGGAAAATAGGTACCGGGCGGATAAATGTACCGGCTAACGCGGTAGCCCAAGCCTTCCAGTTTGCGCCGCAGGCTTTGCTCGCTGAGCGGACCATCCTGTTCAAAGTTCCAGCGTTCGACTTGCATGTTGATCCCGAGGATCGACCGGCGAAAGCTCAGCAGGCCCAGCGCAAAAGCGCCGCGCCCGCGGTAAAACCCGCGCCTACCGAGGCTAACAACACCAGATCTCCCTTTTTCAGCTTGCCGTCCTGGCGGGCGGTCTCCATGGCCAGAGGAATGGTTCCCGCCGTGGTGTTGCCATAGCGGTCGATATTGACGATGACGCTCTCCGGGCGCAGGCTGAGCCGATCGGCGGTCGCGGAAATGATTCGCTTGTTGGCCTGATGAGGGATGAAGGCCGCGATGTCGGTTCCCTTGATTCCATTGCGCACCAGCATCTTCTCGCAAAGCTCGGCCATCTTGCGCACCGCATACTTGAATACCGCCTGCCCATCCTGATGGACATAGTGCATCTTTTGATCCACCGTCTCATGCGTGGAAGGATGCAGGCTCCCGCCGCCGGGCATGAACAGGGAGCAGCCTCCCGAACCGTCGACTTCGTGCAGGAAATCGATGAGCCCTAAAGAATCGTCCTCGCTGGCTTCGAGAATCACGGCACCGGCGCCATCGCCGAAAAGTATGCAGGTCGAACGATCGCTGTAATCGAGGATGGAGGACATGACATCGGCGCCGATGACCAGGACTCTTTTGTGGGCTCCGGTCGCTACAAATTGCGCGCCCGTTTGCAGCGCGTACAAAAAGGCCGAGCAGGCCGCGGACAGATCGAATCCCCAGGCGCCGTCTGCGCCCAGCTTATGCTGCACCAGGCACGCGGTCGAGGGGAAAAACATGTCGGGCGTGACCGTGGCGACCAGGATGGCTTCAATGTCAGAGGGCTCCAGACCGCGCTCCGCGAGCGCCCGCTTGGCGGCGGCCACTGCCAAGTCGCTGGTCGCGACGCCTGGGTCTACAATGTGCCGTTCCCGGATACCGGTGCGCGACATGATCCACTCGTTCGAGGTTTCAACCATCTTTTCCAGGTCGGCGTTGGTCAGGAGACGGGGCGGCACGTAGGTGCCAAGGGCGCTAATCTTCACTCTTTGCGTTGCGCGGACGGGTTGGCTCACTCGATGGGGTGCTCCCAAGAGGAATAAGGGACCGGCTATTTTGCCTTACGGGTCAGAGAATGTCCAACGCCTTCCCCGCTTCTTCCGTCGTGTCCTACAGTAGTCGTTCGCAAACCATTGGAGAGGCGACCCGATGAGACCCTCACTGGCCGGTTCAGACAGTGAAAAGCCAGGCACCGGCGACCCACTGCACACGCGAGAGCCCGTTACCGTTGCTTCCTTCCGGACCTGGCGGGGTTGGCGGGAGAGCGTTGCGCGGGGCCGATGCCTGACCGGTTTTCATTCTAGCATTCACTGACAGATCCGCTGGGCGTGAGCCCGTTGCGAGACGGCGGCGGGGACGATTCACGTGCTCAGAGCAAAGGCCGATCAGGGTTTCAACCGGTGCGACCTTAACCGAGTCGCTCCGCATTTTTGTCTTTGCCGCCAGGCCAGACCGGGCATTTACTCCTACGAAAATACCTCCTCAGGCGGTCGGAGCGAGNNATGTTCGAGCCGCCGGACCAGGAAGCGACGTAGACGGCTCACATTGATACGGTCAAAATGGTCTGCCCCGAGTTCCCGATAGTTCTCCTTGCGCTTGAGCATGTGGTAAGCCATGACTAACAACGCGTGGGCCACCGCCATGACCGCGCGCTTCGCTCCCCGCCGCGCGGCAATACACCGATGCCGACACCAAGCGACAACACCGCCACCACTGTGAACCCCGGGTTCCGCGGCATGATCCGTAGGGCAAAGCGAAAATCCGCACCCAGCTCGTCCCAGAAGAGCAGGCCTAGGGACCCCCGGATGGCGTCTTTATGGGATTCGACGCCCCCGAACTCGATTCGTGCCCGAC
>PKYX01000345.1 GCA_003132825.1 Acidobacteriaceae bacterium | reverse complement strand
AGCGGTTCCATCTTGATCTTGCAGTCTCCGTACTGGCCGTGCCCGCCGGTCTGCTTCTTGTGGCGGCCCTGCACATCAGCTTTCCCGCGAATGGTCTCGCGATAGGGAACTTTGGGCGCTTTCAGGTTCACTTCCGTGTGGTGCCGCTTCTTCATCTTGGAGACTACGACTTCAATATGCTGTTGCCCCGTGCCCGCAATCAGAAACTCCTGGGTCTGCGGATCGCGGAAGAAGCGCAGCATGGCGTCTTCCTCCATCAGCTTGTGAATGCCGGGGCCCAGCTTGTCTTCATCGGCACGGCTCTTGGGCTCGATGGCAAAGGTAATCGCCGGCTCGGGCAGGGTGACTTTGGGATACTGAATCGATCGCGCCTTGTCGCCCAGCGTGTCGCCGGTCAGGGTGTCCCGCAGCTTGGCTACTACGCCGATATCCCCGGCGTGCAGCTCGGTCACGGGCACCGCCGTCTTGCCCTGCAGGATCGAGATGTGGGCCAGCTTCTCTTGCGAGTTGCGAGTAAAGTTCTGTACCAGGGCGTCGTTTTTCAGCACGCCGGAGAAAACTTTGAAATAAGAAATCCGCCCCGCGAAGGGATCGGAAACCGTCTTGAAGACGTAGAGCGACAGCGGTTCGGAATCGGCCACCTTCCGTTTTGGCGGTTCGCCGTTGCCCGCGGCTCCTTCTCCCTGCACCGTCTCCCGCTCGGTGGGCGCGGGCGTGTAATCGACAATGAAATCCATCACCCGATCGGCGCCGATGTTTCCGAGACCTGAGCCAAAGATAACCGGGAAAATCCGGTCCTCGCGGATGGCCACGTGCAACGCCGGGATCAGGTCTTCTTCCGGGATCGTTCCCTTCTCGAAGAACTCCTCCATCAGGGCGTCGTTGCCCTCGGCGATCATCTCGACCAGCGCTTCGTGCGCCTCCTGAGCCGCCGCCTGCAGGTCGGCGGGAATCTCGCCTTCGTTCCCTTTGCCGTTGCCGCCGAGGTCATAGGTGTAAGCCTTCATCCGGACCAAGTCCACGACGCCGCGCAAGTTCTTCTCCTTGCCAATCGGCAATTCCAAAGGAATCACCGTACGCCCGAACGCTTTGGTCAGCGACTCCAGCACGCGCTCGGCGTCGGCGCGCTCCCGGTCCATCCGACTGGCCACAATCAGCCGCGGCGTTTTGTATTCCTCGCAGTAGCCCCACACCCGCTCGGTGACCACTTCCACACCGGCCACTCCATCCACCACGACAATCGCTGCCTCCACCGCGGGAAGCGCCAGTTTGGCCTCGTGGACAAACATGCTGAACCCGGGTGTATCCATGATGTTGATCTTGGTGCTGCCCCACTCCACGTAGGCCAGGCTGCCGGCGAGCGACATCTTGCGTGCGACTTCCTCGTCGTCATAGTCGGTAGTGGTGGTGCCATCGTCCACCCGGCCGAACCGCTGGGTGGCGCCGGCGGTGAACAGCATGGCCGAGACCAGCGAGGTCTTCCCGGCATGTCCGTGCCCGACCACCGCGACATTCCGGATATTCGCGCCTTGGTAAATTTTCACGGGTTCGCTCCTTCCAGTACTTAACCTGCGGGAACCGGCTTCGATGGGGGCTTGGTTGTCCCGACCGGGAGAGCTCGAAACTCCGGCAGGCCATGAAAATGTTGGAGGACATGAGATAGGCCGGAGTTGGACAGCCCGCCAAAGCCAAGGATGCTATCACAGCGGAAATTGCTGGCTCAACCGGGGATCCTCGGTTTTGAGCAACTGAGCCCGATCCCTAGAGCCAGGCAGCACTCGGGGCGGTCGCGGCCTCTGTTTTGCCGACCAGACGATCCGGTTGGTTGGAACGCTCTGGCCGCGGCAACGACCGGCCCGGTCGAAAACGGCGAGGGGGTCGGCAGAGGCCCCGGAGAAAAACAGAAGTGACTTCGGACACTACCCAACGGCTCGGCCAGTTGACGCATCTCAATTTGAGCGGATATTATTTTCGTCTAGCCAGCCAGGCTAGGGTGCAGCGAGAAGAGGCCTACGAGTTAGGGTAATTGTTTTCCCATGGATAAGAAGAAGCAGGACTATTTCAAGAAGAGGCTGGAGACTCGGCAGCAAGAATTGCGCCGCATGGTCTCACGCACGGAGCAGGATGGCCGTACGGTCGACGAGGACTCGGCCCAGGATATAGCGGATCGCGCTGCCAGCTCTTATACCAAGGAGTTCCTTTTTCACCAGAGCAACAACGACCGTCAGCTGCTGCAAATGGTGGATGGCGCGCTGCACCGGTTGCGGGAAGGGACCTTTGGCGAGTGCATCTCCTGCGGTAAGGAGATTAACGGCAAGCGCCTCGAAGCCGTGCCCTGGACGCGGCATTGCATTGAGTGCCAGGAGAAACTGGAAAAAGGAATGCTGGAGGAGGCGCCCAGATAGCAGTCGCGCCGTGCAGGCGAGATCGCGAACGCCGCCGGGGAGCCGGCGGCTTTTTCTTTGGCAGAAGGATAGGCGCGGCTCGGCGATTTGCGGGCACGACAGTGCCCCGATCGAGCGGCCTTTGCGCTGCTAATTCTTGCCTGTTAGACTGAGGGTTTGTAGGCCCACGCTGGGACTAGAAGGGAAGTCTGTGCGCGCAGAAGCTCGTCATCAGTTAAAGCAGGACAAGTTCAGTAGAGTCACCATGGAAGCGGCGGAGAGGACCGTCCACTGGACGGGCGAGCACAAGCTCAAACTCATCGTTGCTTCGGCGATCGTGCTGGCTGTCGCCGGCGGCGGGTTCTTCTTCTGGTATTCCCTCAATCAGCAGGACCAGAGCGCTAGTTTGGAACTGAGCCAGGCGGTGCGCGTCCTGGATACGCCTTTGCGCCCCGCGGGCACCCCTCCGCAGCCGGAATACCCGACCTTCGCATCGTCGCAAGAACGGGCGATGCAAGCGCACAAGGCGTTCCAGGCGATCGTTGCCAAGTATCCGCACACTCGCTCAGCCGACCATGCCCGCTACTTTGCGGGGGTAACGGACGCGGATTTGGGCGATCACGCCGGGGCCACGCGCGAACTCGAAGCCGTAGCCGGGTCCCATAACGACGGCCTCTCTGCCCTGGCCAAGTTTGCGCTGGCTTCGGTCTATCGCGGTCAAGGCCAGAACAAGCAAGCGATCGAGCTGTACAACGCGCTGATTGCGAAGCCTACCCCCACGGTCGGCAAGGCTGCCGCCCAACTGGAATTGGCCGAGACCTATGTGGCAGACCGGCAGCCTCTCGAGGCGCGCAAGCTCTACCAGCAGGTGCAGAAGGAGAATCCCGCCAGCCCTGCGGCGCAAATTGCTGGGGAGAAACTCCAGGGCCTGCGGTAAAGTCTCCGGTTCGAGGTCCCAGCCGTTGCCTCTCCTCTGGGGAGGCTTTCTCTTTCAATGCTCGTGGCGATCGAGGAAGAGCTTTTCCCATTCCTCGACTACTGCCGGTGGGACCAGGGCTGGTCTGAGGTTGAACCCCACGTGCTCCTTGTGCCCCATTCCGATCAACGACGTGGTGAGTCCGGGGGCGGAGCGGGAGAACTGAATTGCGTTCTCGGCGTCGCTTTTGAGGCCCAGAATCTCGGAGACGACCGGGGGCAGACCCTGTGTGAGACGGCCCTGGTAGAGCGTGGCGCTGCCTATGACAACCACGCCTAGGTGGGTAGCCGCCGAGAGCAGCGACATCTCTTTGTACTTGCCGAAGCCTTGATTGGCCAGGGCGTAAGCCTCTGGCATGGCCAGATTGAAAGGCAGTTGGACGAAGCGAAAATGGTGCTGCTCCCCGGCAACCTCCCGCGCAGTTTGCACAACCTCAAATAGATGGATCGAATCGCGGGCATCCTCTGCGACCCGAAACGCTCCCCAGGTCGCCAGACCGTAGTAGCGCAGCTTGCCGGCCTTGACTTGCTTCTCGAGCAGAGCGAAAGCGTCTTTCAGCCGCTGGTGGAATACGCTCCGGGAGACGTCTGCGAGTTGCGATTCGGGGTTGTGGAGATAGAAGACGTCGATCGTTTCCAGTCCAAGGTTGCGGCGCGAGCGCTCGATCTGGTTTTCGAGATAGGCGGGCGCCATACAATGCATGCCGCCGGCAAGCTGTTCGGGATCGAGAATTCCAGTCTCGACATACTCGCGCATGAAGTAGCCACGAGGGTCGGAGGGCGTATTGCCGTCGAAGGAGAGATATCCCGCCTTGGTGCAGACCAGCACTTCATCACGGCTCAACGAGCCAGATCCGATCGCTTGCTTGAGCGCCACGCCAATATTGCGTTCGGAGCGTTGGTGACGGTAGTTGATCGCCGTGTCGATCACATTGATGCCGGAGCCTAAGGCACTCTCAATCGCTTCGCTGTAGGACCGGTCGGTGCCATCATCGGGTTCGCCGAGATAGGTTCCGATGCCGATCGAGGACAACCACAGTTCGCCGGCACCCGGCGCATGCGCAGGACGGCGGAAGTGGCCGGCGTCGCGCAGCGCGGGGAAGCGGTCGTGATAGCGGGAACTGCCTTCGGGCGTGGCATGTCCAGAAAACATCGCAAGTGAGTGTAGCAGCCCGCCCCGAGGATCCAACCGAGCGCCCATCGACGCGAACCCTCGGGTCGAGGATNNCTTGGCGGGGCGGGCAGGGGCGCCGGTCACCGTCTTCGACATTACCCTCGTAACAAGGGAGGCTCACTTTTGAGATGAGTTCCGGCTATCGATTACGGACAATTCTCTGATACTGAGTCTCGCCTACCGCGAGGTCCTATGAATTCAACCAGCTGCCCCCGCGTTCTGCTGGCCTTCTGTCTGTTGTGTGCTTCCGCGCTCGGCCAACAGGCGGTCGCTCCCACATCCCTGCACGGCGATCTTAATTCCGCGGGTACAGAGGACCAGAATCAGAGCCTGGGCGATCTGGCGCGCAAGATGCGAAAAGATCCCACGAGCGAGGTGCAAATGTCCGCGGAAGACGCCAAAAAGCTCTTTCAGTCCGTGGACAAGATGGTTGCTTTTGCGGCGGTCGACACCGGCTTTGCCAAACATTCCTTCGTGAAGCGCCGGTTGGTGGGGCCAGGAGAAGTTGAAACGTTCACCCGCGGCCAGCTGGCGAAACAGGAGTACGCGCAGCGCTTCGCCCGCTCCGAGATGACGATGAAGAAGTTTGGTCTGCTGCCGCGAGATTTTAATCTGCGAGAGTTCTTGGTCAAGGCCAACGGTAAGGAGATTGCTGGGTATTACGACGAACACACCAAGTCCATTTCCTTGCTGAATTGGATTCCGCTGGAGCGGCAGGCGCCCATCCTCGCCCACGAGCTCACGCACGCTCTCCAGGATCAGAACTACGATCTCAAGACCTGGCAGGCAGCCGGACCGAAAACCCTGGACCCAACCAAGAAGGCTGGACCGGGCGAGGCCGAAGACGACAGCGNNCCCGCCACGCGGTGGTCGAAGGGCAGGCGGTGGTGGTCATGGTGGACTATATTCTCGCTCCTCTTGGACGCAGCGTGCAGAATACGCCGGGCCTGATCTATCAAATGGAAGATCCTGCCGTCAAAGCCACCTACGACTCCGAATTGCTGCACGGCGCGCCCATGATTCTGCGCGAGGCAGGCACATTCCCCTATCGCGCCGGGTTGATCTTCGAGGGCGAGTTGTTGCAAAAAGGCGGCAAGCAGATGGCTTTTGCTGGCGCATTCGCGCGTCCGCCCCGCAATACGCACGAAGTTTTGCAGCCCAAGGCTTATATCGACGGCGAAAAATTGCCGGCGGTGCGCGTTCCCGACGTGCGGTCGTTGCTCAGCGGTGCTTACGAGATGTACGACTCCGGCAGTGTTGGCGAGCTCGACGTGCGCGGACTCTTGAAGCAGTATGGAGACCGCATCGTAGCCGATGATTTGGCCTCGGCGTGGCGGGGCGGGGCTTTCGTGACATTTCGGCGGACCCCCCAGGGCGCCGCCCGCGTGGACGATCCGACGACTGCCGATCTGGCTCTGTTGTATGTTTCACGCTGGCAGTCAGCCCAATCCGCAGAGCGTTTTGCCCATCTCTACGCGACCGCGGTCGGCCAGCGCTATCAGAAAGCAGTCACCCAACCCCCGGAATCCTGTGCGGGAACCGAGTGTCCGGTGTCCGCGGTCCAGGTGCTGACCGAGGAAGGCCCGGTCATCGTCGAGCGGTGGGCGGACAACACGGTGCTCGTCGCGGAAAGCTTTGACGCAAGCACCGCCGCGAAATTGAGCAACGCGGTGCGGCAGGGTGGACCTGCGATGCAAGCGGAGAGCCTGCAACCGGGGGAACTAAGCTTGCGTCTCTGTGCGCTACCCGAGTTCTCCGCCTTCCAGCAAGCCATCGCTACGAGAATACTGGACGAAGTCGAAAAACAGCTCAACCAGCGTTGAGTGCAGATGGTTTCCGCCTCGAACCTGCCCCTGTGATACACGTAGTGCATGCCCTGGAGACACCGAGTCCGCTACTTTCTCCGCTTCCATTTGGTTCTTTCCTTGGCGGTGGTTTCCCTGGCAACTTTCCTTTCGGCGCAGACCTCCTCGACGGGGGCGCCGGGTGTTGCCGAGCGCCGCGCGGCCCGTCTGCGGCACGGCATCAACGCCAGCGGATGGTTTGCGCAGGTCTATGATCCCAAGGGTTACACCAAGGAGCACTTCGAAGCGGCGATCACCGCGGAGGACATTGCTCTCATGAAGTCCATGGGTTTCGATCACGTGCGGCTAAGCGTGAATCCGCAACCCATGTTTCCCATGAATCGTCCTACCGCAATTCGTCCGGAGTATCTTGCCCTCTTGGATAACGCGGTCAAGATGATCCTCGACCGCGGGCTGTCGGTGGTGATCGACATCCACCCGGAAAGCGACTTTAAGGAGAAGCTGGCAAAAAACGATGACTCCGTCCAGCAGTTCGCCGATTTCTGGCGGGCCCTGGCTGCACACTACTCGTCCTCGGACCCGGATCGCGTCTTTTTCGAAATTCTCAATGAACCGGAAATGCCGGACCGCTACCGCTGGTATGGAGTGGAGTCGAAGTTGGTGACTGCGATTCGTGAGGCTGCCCCAGCCCACACCATCATCGCGGCGGGCGCGCGCTGGTCTGACGACGACGATCTGGTGTTTCTTGAACCCTTGCGCGATTCAAATGTCATCTACAATTTCCATTTTTACGAACCGCACATCTTTACCCACCAGGGCGCCAGCTGGGGGTCCTACTACTGGCAGTGGGTGAAGGGGCTCGGTTATCCTTCGACTCCGGAGTCAGCCGCGCAGACCGCCGCCGGCGTGCCGGATGCCGTGGACCGCCTCTACGTGATCCGCTACGGCGCCGATCACTGGGATGCCCTCCGTATCGACGCTGAAATCAGCCAGGCCGCCGAGTGGGCCCGGCAGCACAACGTGCCGCTGGTCTGCAATGAGTTCGGCGTGTACCGGGCTTTCTCGAATCCTCAGGATCGTGCGGCGTGGATCCGCGATGTGCGTAGCGCGCTCGAGAAGCACGGCATGGGCTGGGCGATGTGGGATTACAACGGCAGTTTCGGCGTGGTGAATCGAGTCAATGGCCACGCCGTGCCGGACGATCTTACCGTCCACGCCCTCGGTTTGCACCCCGGCAACTAAGGGCGCAAGCCGTGGAGCCTGCCCGCTCGGCGGCAGGGTGGCGGGCAGGGGCTGCCCCACGGTCAGTCGAAACAGGCCGAGGTTACGGCCAAACGATTGCACCTCGAGGTGGTGAAACTCCGGGAAACCCTGCCTGAGTTCTCGATCCAATCGGATGTCCCAGCCCGCTTCGAACACCCACACCGCTTGTCCGGGCTGCAAGTGATACGCACTCACCATCTGGTTCCAGCGCAGCAGAAAGCTGCCGGCTGCGAAAATGTTGGTGTCGGGCTCAGTCGAAATCACCTCATATTTTCCGCAGGGAAACGACCGAAAGCCGGGAACAGAAGCGTCAAACGAAGTGGCGATTTCCGGACAAAGATAACTGCGGATCAAGAAGTAAGTTTGAAAATCGACGAAGATCCGGTCGGCGGGTGACACCTCCCGGCCAATCGTCGCGATCGCGTCGGCCATATGTGCCGTGCTCTGATCGCTGCGCAGCATGTACGGCCGATGGGGAACGCCGAACAGCTGGCAGGCTGCGACGATCACCAGGGCGGATGCAACGCCTCGGCTGGTTTCGCCGCCGGTCAGTCTGGCCAGCATGAAGCTCACGCCAGCGATGACAAAAGGCGCGAGGAATGACGAGTGACGCGTCCCCCCGTACGGATACAAGTCCACAATCGCCGTACCGCAATTGATGGCGAAGGGGAGCAGGAAGAAGATGCCGAGTTGCCGCAAGGTTGGTCGGTCCGGTTCCTTCGACGATTTTGTCTGCAGCAGGATCGCAACCCCGGCGAGAAAGGCGAGACCGGCCAGATCGCCGACGGCGAGTTGGCCGAAGACAAACTGGCAGACCCCGAAGGTTCTGGCGAAAATGAACAGCAGCAAATGGCTGTGTCCCCAGTGGAAATAGGAGTTGGGGAATACTTGGTCGATGGCTCTTTGCTCGGACCCGCTGCCCTGAAGCTGCGAGATGTGGGTCCGGTACAGAAAGATAAACAGTCCGAGCGCGCCGGCTTGGCCAGCCACCCAGGCAGCGCTCTCCCCCCCCGAAAAACCGCGGCGGGCGAGGCGGAGCAGGCCATAGCCGCCGAGCGCGCCGGCGAATAAAATTCCGGAGAAGTGGCTGAGCAGGGCAAGGTACAGGAAGAGGAAGGAGAGCACCATAAGCCTGCCGGAATCGGCAGAAAGTGCGCGTTCGAATAGGTACGCCGCCATCATCAAGAAGCACAGCAGCAGCGCATACTGCCGTATCTCCGCCGACAACTCGATCATGGGCGGCAGGAAAGTCGCGAGCAGCAAGCCGATCCAGGCCGGCGCACGCCCGAGGATTCGGGTCAGCCAATGGAACAGCACCCAGCAGAACACACTCCCCGCAATCACCGACGGCAGGCGCAGGACGAGCGCCGATGTGCCCAGATGGCGCCAAAGATGCAATACCAGGAACAACAGCGGAGGATGAGCGGTATCGAGGCTGGCTTGGTAGGCAGCCAGCCAGGAAGAGCCGTTCCCCGTCAAGAAATGCAACGCCTCATCCGGGTTGAGAAATGTTCCCCAAGCAGCCCGGAGCCGCAGGAGAAATCCCAGCCCTAGCACGAGTCCCACGATTCGCTGGGGATGAGAATCAAGCCATCTGCCGAACCCGATGGTCCATGGCGAATCTGCCGCTCGAGAACGCATAGGGCTCCCAGCCATAGCACACTGATAGTATGGAGGACAAGCGCGCGGGTCGGAGTTCACGGTAATGGGTCTGCGGATGAATGCAGCGCTCGCTTCTTTCGCTGCCCTGCTGCTGGCGATTTGGCTCGAAGTTCGCCTTCACCCGGCAATCGCAGCCAGCCTCTCGAACCACCTGCCTTATGCACTCGCGAGCTTTGCGCTGCTGCTCGCTCCGCTCTGGTTTTTCGGTTTTGGAGCCGGGGAATGGCTTCGGGATTCCGCTCGTTCCTCCGGGCTGCGGATTTTCCTGCCGGCGCTTTTGGCAGTTCCATACTTGGTGTCGGCCATCCCTGCCCGTGATGTCCGCTGGGTGATCGCCGTGCCCATGTTTGCGCTTCCAGTGACGCTGGCGGCATTTCTAGAACTGCCCGCCTTACCGTCGAAGATGGTTTGGCGAGACGGTGTGGTGCTGGCCGCTCTGGCTCTGATTTACATGCTGGGGCTGCTGGGGACGGCCTGGCCCTACTCCGGCCTGGCCGCCCTTTCCAAGCTGTTTATCGTCGACCTGGCACTCTACCTTTACGTTGTGGTGCGCAGGCTGGCTGGAGTGGGCTATTGCTTGCTGCCAGGTCGGGATGCAATCGCACGCGGTTTGAAAGAGTGGATCTATTTTCTGCCTTTCGGGATCGGGTTAGGGTGGGGCACCGGTTTCATCCATTTCCACTCCCGGCTGCCGTCCGCGACGCAGGTGAGCGCCGAACTGCTGGTTACCTTTTTGCTGGTCGCCATTCCCGAGGAGCTATTCTTTCGTGGGATTCTGCAAAATCTTCTCGAAACCCGCTTGGGGCGCAGACCGGCGCTGCTGTGGACCGCAGTTCTGTTTGGCCTGGCCCATTTCAACAAGGGCGCGACCTTCAATTGGCGGTATGTTCTGTTGGCGGCGGTGGCAGGCTTTTTCTACGGCCGGGCCTGGCGCTCGCGACGGCAGTTGCTGGCCTCAGCCGTGACTCACACCGCGGTCGATGTGGTTTGGTCCCTCTGGTTCCGGTGAGTCCGCGGGACAGCCTGGGGGCCTCCTCGAAACGTGCACTCTCTGCTGGTTTTCGGTAGAGTAAGGAACTCCTCATGCTTGATCTGGGTTTTGTCCGTGACAACCTGCCGGCGGTCGAGGAAAAGCTGCGCCAGCGCGGAATGGATCCCTCCGCGGTGCTACAGGACTTCCACCGGCTCGATGCGCAACGCCGCCAGGCGATTACCGAGGCGGAGACGACCAAAGCCCGCCGCAATCGCAGTTCGGAGGAGATCGCCAAGCTGAAAAAGAGCGGACAGGATGCTAGCGCGCTCATGGCAGAAACCAAAGCTTGGCGGGAAAAAATCCAGGAACTGGAAAAGGCCGCCAAGGAGCAAGAAGGGCACATGCAGGAGATTCTGGCGGGCATCCCGAATCTCCCGGCCGAAACCGTGCCGGTGGGGAAATCGGCCGAAGACAACGTCGAAGTCCGACGCTGGGGAAATCCGCCGCAGTTTGACTTTGCTCCGAAGCCGCACTGGGAATTAGGGGAGCAACTTGGCGTTCTCGATCTCGAGCGTGCCGTGAAGCTCACGGGGGCCCGTTTTGCGGTCTACTGGGATATGGGCGCCCGCCTGGAACGGGCGCTCGCCAGCTTCATGCTCGACCTGCATACCCGGGAGCATGGCTACACCGAGGTTTTGCCGCCCTACCTGGTGAACTCGGAGTCCATGTACGGTACCGGCCAGCTTCCTAAGTTCGCCGCCGATCTTTTCCGGGTGCCGCATGGCGAGAAGGATCTTTGGCTGATTCCGACGGCCGAGGTTCCGGTCAC
>PKYX01000213.1 GCA_003132825.1 Acidobacteriaceae bacterium | reverse complement strand
CTCTGATCCACCTGGAAGTTCCGGCCCTTGAGGAAACCTAAAACGCTCGACCCCCAAGCGGTTCGACCATGGTCTCGGATAGGTCAGCGCTTCGGGCTCTCGCAGGGGCTAGGTGTCGGACTTCGGGGCTCCGGTTCAGTGAATGAAAACACGGCACCAAGCCTGGCTCCCCTGAGTGCCTTTCGAGCCCTTCGTACACCCTTTGGTAACACCGGCGGCTGCACCTTTTTTGTAGCAATTTAACATGGCTGCAATATCTTCAAATTACCATCAGGCTTTGGGGAATCTCCGAGGGAGGCTCTGGCATGGGAGCTCGCGAGCTGCCACGGTTTCAGCTGCCGCTGCAGGTAGCTGCCGTCTGCTATCACCGGCGCGGGTCCCTGGTCGAGTTCCTTCTGGTCAACACGAACGGCGGAAATAAATGGACCTTCCCCAAGGGGGACCCGGCTGCCTCCCTGTCCCACAGCCAGGCGGCGGAACGCGAAGCCGTGGAAGAGGCTGGCGCTCGCGGGCGCATCGAGCCTCGCCATTTTCACCAGTACGTTCACTCCAAAGGCGTTTTCTGGAAGCCTCCCGGCGTACAGGAATTCGTGGTCAAAGCCTTTCTCATGGAAGTGGAGCACGTCGGCCGTCCGCAGGAGGAAATGCGCCATCCCACATGGTTCTCTCCCGAAGATGCCAAGCGAATCCTCGCCAAAGGCCGCGAATTGAAATATGCCCGCGAATTGCAAGCCGTGGTGGACCGGGCCCTCGAACAGATTCCGGCCACCCGCCTGCTCCCAGTCCGCGGATAGGCCCGTCACCCCTCCCGGTCGAGCAGCGCAGCTGACGCTGACACCCGCCATGGCTCGCCTTGCTTCGAATCACATGGAGCACGATTGCAAGCCGGATCGAGCTGCGTCCCATATTCTTCAAAACCCCTCCCTCATGAGACGATGGAATCAGCTCCATGATCCAGCTCTCTTCCGCCGGGAAACGCTATGGCCACAAGCTTCTGTTTGAAGAGGCCGACTGGTTGGTCACCCCGAAAGACCGCATTGGCCTGGTGGGCGCAAACGGCACCGGCAAGTCCACGCTGCTCAAAATCCTGGGTGGTCTCGAAACCCTGGACTACGGTTCGATCAGCACTGCCAAAGGCATCAGCGCGGGATATTTGCCGCAAGATGGCCTCTCGCTCTCCGGACGCAGTGTGTTTGCCGAGTGCATGTCGGTCTTCGACGATCTTCGCGCCATGGAGCAGGAGATGGAGGACCTCACCGCCCGCATGTCCGAGGTGGACCATGCCTCGGCGGAATATGCGCAAATCGCCGATCGTTACCATCTGATCCAGCACGAATTCCAGACCCGCGACGGGTACGCCATCGAAGCGCAGGTCGGCACCATTCTGGCCGGGTTGGGATTTGTGAAGGACGACTGGCACCGCCAGACCGAGGAATTTTCCGGCGGCTGGCAGATGCGGCTGGCGCTGGCCAAGCTGCTGCTGCAGAAACCGAATCTTCTGCTGCTCGACGAGCCTACCAACCATCTCGACCTCGAAGCCCGCAACTGGCTGGAAGACTATCTGACGCACTATCCCTATGCCTTCGTCCTGATCTCGCACGACCGCTACTTCCTCGATGTGACGGTCAATAAGACCGTCGAAATCTGGAACAAGCGCATTCATTTCTACAGCGGCAACTACGACAAGTACCTGGCGCAAAAGACGCAGCGCCGTGAGCAGCTCGAAGCCGCCTACCGCAACCAGCGCGAACGCATTGAGCAGTTGGAAGTTTTCATCAACCGCTTCCGCTATCAGGCGACCAAGGCGAAGCAGGTGCAAAGCCGCATCAAGGAACTGGAAAAGATGGAGCGGGTCGAAGTTCCGGAAGAAGAAAAAACCATCCACTTCGCCTTCCCCCAGCCGAAACCGAGCGGCCGGATCGTCGCCGAGTTCCTGAACGTGGCCAAGTCGTATGGCGAAAAGCCAGTCTTTCGGGACGTCAATTTCGTGATCGAACGCGGCGACCGAGTAGCCTTGGTGGGCGTAAACGGCGCGGGCAAATCCACGCTGATCAAGCTGCTGGCGAATCGCGAGCCGCTCACCCGCGGCGAATGCCGTTTAGGCCACAATGTGCAGGCCGATTATTTTGCCCAAGACCAATACAAGGAACTGAACCCCGACGCCCGCATTCTCGACGACCTGAGCGACCTTTCCCCGCGCTCCACCCAAACCGAGCTGCGCAGCCTGCTCGGCTGTTTCCTGTTCTCCGCCGACGATGTTTTCAAACGCATTGGCATACTCTCAGGCGGCGAGCGCAACCGCTATGCCCTGCTCCGCATGCTGCTGCACCCCGCCAACTTCCTCCTGCTCGATGAACCCACCAACCACTTGGATATTCGCGCCAAGGACATCCTGCTTGAAGCCCTGGCCGGCTATAGCGGAACGGTCGTGTTCGTTTCCCATGATCGCTACTTCATCGACAAGCTGGCAGCACGGATTTTCGAGGTCGGCGAGGGCCGGGTGGAAGTCTATCCCGGCAACTACGAGGACTATCGCTGGCGCAAACAGGGCGGGGCCGAAGCCTTACAACAGGCAATTGCAGTTTCGCCGGTGCCCCCGCGGCCGTCCAACGGCCGGCCAGCGGCCCCGCTTCCCGGGTCGGCCGAAACCCCGTCCAAACGTTTGAATCCCATCAAACGCAAACAGTTGGAAGAGCGAGTCCAGGAGATCGAAGCGGAAATCAGCGATCTCGAAACCGCGATCGCCGGCCACGAGGCCGCCTTGCAAAGCTTCGTGAGCGCGGAGGAGACCGCGCGCCTCACCAAGCAACTCGCCGACCGCCGAGCCGAACTGCAAAGCCGCTTGGCGGAGTGGGAAGAGATTACGCATGCTCTCCAGTCCTAAACCCGGCGGCCGCCCGGCCTTGTTCTTCCGTAACCTGCACGTTTTCCCACAGGCGTGCGATAGTCACTCTGGCCAGTCGAGCCAAGCACCTATACCCGCCGCTTGCGGCACCGCCCAGGGCGGAAACCGCACGGAACCGAAGAAAGGCCGGTACCTTTAATGTTGCAGGCACCCGAGCATCAGAAGTCGCAGAATCCCACTTCGTTCGCGCCCCTGAGTGGGGCAGGCTCTCCCGTCGAGCAGGCGACCATCGGCCGCTCCCTTGTCATCAAGGGCGAAGTCACCGGTGCGGAGTCGCTTTACATCGACGGCCTTATCGAAGGCAGCATCAACGTTGCCGACCACCGCGTCACCATCGGACGGAACGGCAGCGTGACCGCCAACATCATCGCCCGGGAAGTGGTGATCATGGGCAAGGTGAAAGGAAATATCCAGTGCAGCGACCGTCTCGACATTCGCGGCGAAGGTTCGCTCACCGGCGATGTGGCGACCCAGCGCATTAGCGTCGAAGATGGAGCCATCCTGAAAGGCAGCGTGCAGGTGCGCGCGGCCGAGACTAAGCAGAACAATGCCCAGCCGAAGCCAGGGCATACAGAAGCGCAAAAGCCCGCGGTGACCGAGCAGCCCAAAGCGGCGACCGTCGGCGTCTAGAATCTGGTTTTGTCCCTCGTCCGGAGAAACACCCGGGGCGCGTTCCGCACACGCGCCCTATTTCTTTTGCGAGTCGTCCGGTTTCAATTCGAGGGCAGCCGAGTTCATGCAATAGCGCATCCCGGTCGGCTTTGGCCCATCCTCGAAAACATGCCCGAGGTGCGCCTCACAGCGGGAGCACCGGACCTCGGTTCGCCTCATCCCGTAGTTGCTGTCGGTGTGTTCGATCACCGCATTCGGGTCAAGCGGCCGCCAGAAACTCGGCCACCCCGTACCGGAATCGAACTTGGTCTCGGATTCGAATAGCGCCTGGCCGCAGCAGACGCAGGTAAATGTCCCCGCGTCTTTTGTGTTCCAGTACTTTCCCGTAAAAGCCGGCTCGGTTCCCGCCTTGCGCGCCACCTGATACTGCTCCGGCGTCAATTGCTTCTTCCACTCCTCGTCGGTCTTGATTACCTTTTCAGCCATGAGTGTCTTCTACCTCAATTCACTAGGATTGGATGCGTTCGCGCCCAGAAAGTTACGGCCCGATGGAACGGTACTTTCCCCGGAAATAAAGCAGCGGATCACCCTCCCGCACCACCACATCTTCCACCTCGGCGATGAAAATCGTGTGGTCGCCGGCGTCTTGCGCGGTGTGCAAGCGGCACTCCAGGTACGCCAGCGCGCCCTGGAGTACGGGAGTGCCGTGCGCGGTCCGCTCAAAGCGTGTCCTGGCCTCGCCTTCCCCCCGGTCTTGCGCTTCCGCCGGAAGAGCGTAATACTCCGAGACCGCACGCTGGTTCTCGGCCAGCACATTGACCCCGAAGCGCTTCTTGGCATGCAGATGAGCGTGGGTCCGAGACCGCTGGTCCACACAAACCAGCACCAATTGCGGATCAAGCGACACCGAAGCGAACGCGTTCGCCGTCATGCCCTGGACTTCGCCTTCATAGTCCACGGTGATGATGGTCACGCCGGTGGCAAAACAGCCCATCGCCCTGCGGAACTCGGCCTGGGTCACACTCATATCCTCCAGAGTTTTAACACGCAGAGTTTTGACCCGCCAAGTGGGTTTCAGGGCAAGCCGCCAGAACCCGGCTCCCGGCACCTGAGAACCGCGACCCTCATGTATGATTTTGCTGTGCTGATTCCGTCGAGAAGGCCATCCCCTTGGCGCTAGCCGAAACCGCCGGGTCCCTAGCGCGGGCGCTCGACTCCGCCCTGGACGCCGAGCGCGCCGCACTGCCACTCTCCCGCGAGATGGCCTGTGGCCTGCTTCGCATGGGCGACGACCAGCTACCCCGACTGCTTTCGGCCGCCACCGCCCTCAAACAGCGCTTTAAACCCGGCGTCATCACCTATTCGCGCAAGGTCTTCCTCCCGCTCACCAACCTCTGCCGTGACTACTGCGGCTACTGCACCTTCCGCCGCGACCCGGGGGAAGCGGGCGCCCACACCATGACGCCCGATGAAGTGCTTCAGATTGCGCGCGACGGCGCGCGGCTCGGATGCACCGAGGCTTTGTTCAGCCTCGGGGATAAGCCGGAGCTGAACTTTCCCGCCATGCGCGACACCCTGCATCGGCTGGGATACAACTCCACCCTGCAATATCTGGAAGCGATGTGTGACCTGGTGCTGCGCGAAACCACTCTGCTTCCCCACCCCAATCCCGGATTGTTGAGCGCGGAGTGGATTCGGCGCCTGGCCGCGGTCTCGCCCAGCATGGGCCTGATGCTAGAAACCACCAACCCCCTTTTGTTGCGGGCAGGCGCCGCCCATGACAACGCCCCGGACAAAGTTCCCGCCCGGCGCCTGCGTACCATAGAAGAAGCCGGCAAGCAGAAGGTTCCCTTCACCACCGGACTGCTCATCGGCATCGGCGAGACGCTCGAGGACCGGGTCGATACTCTGCTCGCCATCCGCGAGTTGCACCGCCGTTACGGACACATCCAGGAAGTCATCGTGCAAAACTTTCGGGTCAAGCCGGGCATTCCCATGCGCGACTGGCCGGAGCCCACGCATGGCGAAATGCTGCGCACGGTGGCGGTGGCGCGCCTCCTCATGCCCGAGGTCAATATCCAAGCGCCGCCCAATCTTTCCGCCCCTTACTACGATGACTTGCTCGACGCCGGCATCAACGACTGGGGCGGGGTCTCGCCCCTGACCCCGGACTTCATCAATCCCGAGCGGCCCTGGCCTCATCTTGCGCAATTGCAGTTGCGCACCGAGGCCAAGGGATTCAGCCTGCGCCAGCGGCTTCCCGTTTACCCTGAGTTCTTGCCCGCGGCGACTCGCGCGCCGGGCTGTCTGGCAGAAAAAGTCCGGGCCGCCGCCGATACCCAGGGCTATGCCAAGGGGATGGCGGCATGATTGTCGTTCTCACCGGCGGCACGGGCGGCGCCAAGTTTGTGGACGGACTCCGACAGGCGGTCCCGCCCCGCGATCTTACCCTCATCGTTAACACGGGGGACGACCTCGAATGGTGGGGCCTCGCCGTTTCCCCGGATCTGGATTCGATCACCTACGTCCTCGCCGGACTGCTCAGCCGGGAACGCGGCTGGGGAGTACAGGACGACACCTTCCTGTGCTTGCAGATGATGGCGCGCCTGGGCCGGCCGGCGTGGTTCCAAATCGGCGACCGCGACTTGGCCACCCACTTATTGCGCTCCCAACTCTTGCGAGCGGGCAAGACTCTGACCGAAGCCACGGCCGAGATCGCAGCCCGGCTCGGCATCGAAGCCAGGATTTTGCCGATGAGCGATGCCCCGGTCCGAACCCGCATTGAAACCCCGGCCGGCGAACTGAGCTTCGAAGAATATTTTGTCGAGCGCCGCTTCGTGGATCCGGTGCGTTCGGTGCGCTTCGCCGGCGCCGGCGACGCCCTCCCCGCGCCCGGCGTCGTCGAGGCCATCCTCTCCGCCACGGGGGTGATCCTCGCGCCCAGTAACCCGGTGACCAGCATCGGTCCTATCCTCGCGGTGTCCGGCATTCGCCAGGCGTTGCGCGAGACCCAGGCGCCGGTCGCCGCCATCAGTCCGATTGTCGGGGGGCGAGCGGTTTCCGGTCCCGCCGGTGCTTTGATGGCTACGCTCGGACTGCCGGTGTCGATTGCGGGCATCGCCCGGACTTATCAGGATTTCTTGGATGTTCTGATCGTCGATGCCTGCGATCGGCCGGCCGCGGAGGCCCTCGCAGGCTCCTCCCTGCGAGTGCATGCGACCAACACCATCATGAAATCGGCGAGCGACAAGGTCGAGCTAGCTCGGGCGGTGCTGTCCCTGTTCTCGGCAGAACCTCAGAGGTCAAAATCTACCGGGAAACTCGCCCGGCGGAGCCAGCACGGGGCCGAGGGCATCGGCCAAGAATCGAACCCGGCCAAGCTCGGGCGCGATGAAACCAAGGGACCGTCGCGGGGAACCGGTCTCCCCCTGATCCTGATCCCGGTAAAGAATCTGGCCCAGGCCAAGCAGCGCCTCGCCGCCCGGCTCGAGCCCGCGGCGCGCACCGAACTGGCGCAAGCCATGCTGCTCGATGTGCTCGAAACTCTGAACGCCTGGCCGAACCACCCCCCGATCGGCATCGTCACGAGCGACCCCTTTGCCCTGGGCCTAGCCGAGCGTTTCGCCTTCGAAGTGATCCCGGACCGCGCCAATCGCAGTGAAACCGACGCCATCGAGATGGCCACCGAGCTTTGCCGATGGCGTGGAGTAAGCTCGACCCTGGTCATCCCCGGCGACATTCCTCTCGTCACCGTGCAGGAACTGGAGGCGATTCTCGACGCCGCCCCGCCCCAAGGCTGCGTGCTCGTCCCCGCCGCGGACGGGCGCGGCACCAATGCCGCCTACCGCAACCCGGCTGACCTGTTCCCCTTGCGTTTCGGCAATGACAGTTTCAAGCCCCACCTCGCTGCCGCGCGCGCCACCGAGAAACCCTGTGTGGTGCTCTCCTTGCCGGGCATCGCTCTTGACGTCGACAACCCCGCCGAGCTCGAGCAACTCGCCAGCGCTCCCGGCGAAACCCGCTCCCAGCGTCTGGCCCGGCAATGGGGCTTCGCCGAATTGCCGCGGGCGGCGAGCGAATAAATGCCCCCCCGCCCCCAGCCGCTTCAGGTCTTCCCCATTCCGCTCGCGGACGAGATCCTCTCCGGCGATTCGATCGCAGCCCGCCTCCTCCGCTCTTTGCACGATCACAAACTGTCGCTCCGCCGGGGCGACATCTTGGTGGTCAAGCACAAAATCGTTTCCAAAGCCGAGGGCTCGCTCATCGACCTGGCCACCATCCGGCCTTCCGCCGCCTCTCGCGTCTGGGCCCGCCGCTACCATCTGGACGCTCCCGTCATCGAGCTCGCCATGGCGCAGAGCCGGCGCACCATTCGTCGCCGGCGCGGTGTTCTGATCACCGAGACCCGTCACGGCTTGGTCTGTGCCAATAGCGGCATCGATGTTTCGAACGTCAACGGCGGCCGGCATGCGCTTCTGCTTCCCGAAGACCCAGACCGCTCCGCCGCCGGTTTGCGCCGCGACCTAAGAAAGCGTCTTAACCTGGCCATCCCGGTGATCATCACCGACAGTTTCGGCCGCCCCTGGCGCGAGGGACTCACCGAAGTCGCCATCGGCGTGGCCGGCATGAAGCCCCTGCACGATTTTCGCGGCCGCCGCGACTCTCACGGATATACTCTGCGGGCCAGCATCGAAGCCGTGGCCGACGAACTGGCTTGCGCTGCCGGCCTGGTCTGCGGCAAGCTATCTCGTACACCCGCGTGCCTCATTCGTGGCTTTGTGTACCGGCCTGGCCCAGGCAGCGCGCGCGAGCTGATTCGGCCAGCCAAGAACGACTTATTTCGTTAGACTTGTAGCGCTGCCGTCCGCGGGCTGTCGGGCCGGGTGTCCCGCGGGCAGCCACTTGAAGGAGCTTGTATGCCCCGTTTGCTGAGCCCATCTGAACTCGAGGCCTTTGCTGCCGAGGAATGGTCTGACATCGCTCCCCGCATGAGCGATGAAGCACGGGCTGCCCTCGAGCGGGTGATGGAATCACTCGACGGCGGCGTGCTCTCTCGCGAGCAATGCCTGCTGCTGGCCCATGCCGAAGGCGACGACCTCCTCGGTCTGCTGGTCGCCGCCGACGCCTTGCGCCGCGAACTGGTCGGCAATCTGGTCACCTACGTCGTCAACCGCAACATCAATTTCACCAATATCTGTTTTGTGGGCTGCAAATTCTGCGCTTTCAGCCGCGGCCCCCGTGAATCCGACACCTACTTCCTCGCGCTCGAGCAGGTTGCCCGGAAGGCGGTCGAAGCCTGGCAGATCGGCGCCACCGAGGTCTGCATTCAGGGCGGCCTGCCGCACGGGCTTCCGCCGTTCTACTATCGCGACATTCTTCGCGCCGTCAAGACGGCGGTTCCGGGCATGCACATTCACGCCTTCTCACCCATGGAGATTGTCTACGGCGTCGAACTCACCGGCATGCCGCTCGGAGATTACCTCCAGATGCTGAAGGAGAACGGTCTCGACACTCTGCCCGGCACCGCCGCCGAAATTCTCGACGATGAAGTCCGCTTCGTTCTCTCGCGCAACAAAGTCTCCACCGAACAATGGAAGCAGGTGATCCGGACGGCGCATCGCGGCGGCATTCGCACCACCTCGACCATGATGTACGGACACATCGAGACCCCCGCTCACTGGGTCAATCAGCTGCTGCTCCTCCGCGAAATCCAATCCGAAACCGGCGGCTTTACCGAATTCGTCCCCCTGGGCTTCGTGCACCAGAACACATTGCTCTACCAGCAAGGCATCGCGCGCCCCGGCCCCACCTTGGCGGAGCATCTCAAGGTTCACGCGCTCGCCCGCGTCCTGCTGGCCGGGGCGATCAACAACCTGCAAGTATCGTGGGTCAAGCTGAACCGCCATCTGTCCCAGCTCTGCCTGCACGCCGGCGCCAACGACTACGGCGGCACCTTGATGGAAGAGAACATTTCGCGCGAGGCCGGAGCCACCGCTGGCCAATACACCACCCCCGAAACTTTCCAGGCGCTGATCCTCGAAGCCGGCCGCATTCCCGCCGAGCGCAACACGCCCTATACCCGCATCACTCTCAAGCTGCAGCCGGAACCCTGCACCGCCGACGACGGGCTGGTGGCGGAGTTCGCGTGAGCCAGCTTTCGCACCCCGGGACTCGGATCCGATGAGTGGCCCCATCGCAGTTCTGGGCGGCACCGGACCCGAGGGCTTCGGTCTCGCCTTGCGCTGGGCGCAATCCGGAGAAACCGTCATCATCGGATCGCGCGACGCCCTACGGGCGCAAGCCGCCGCGGCGAAAATCAGACAAAAAATCACCGACGCCAAAGTTTCCGGAGAGGAAAACTCCGCCGCCTGCGCCCTCTCCGGCATCATCGTGCTCACGATCCCCTTCGAAGGCCACGCCGCTCTGCTCAAACAAATCAAGTCCGCCATTCCCCCGGGAAGCATCGTGATTGACACCACCGTTCCTCTGGCGGCCAGCGTCGGCGGCCGTGCCACCCGCACGCTCGGGGTGTGGCAAGGATCGGCGGCCGAGGAAACCGCCGAACTGGTCCCCCCAGGAGTGTCGGTGGTCGCCGCCTTCCACAACGTTTCTTCGGCATTGCTGAACGCCGACGCTCCGATCGAGTGCGACGTCATCGTCTGCAGCGACGATCACGCCGCCAGCGAGAAAGTCCAGGCGCTCGCCGCCAAGATTCCCGGCATCCGAGCCCTCGACGGCGGCAAGCTCGAAAACGCCCGTATCGTCGAGCAGATTACCGCCCTGCTAATCGGCCTGAACATCCGGCATAAAGGCCATTCCGGAATCCGCATCACGGGCCTTCCGGCGGCTGCCTACCATACCGATTGAGGAGCCTCTCCGTGTCCTCTGTGCCCTCTGAGGTAAACCAGACCGCCATCGAATTCCTCGACGTCTCCTACCGCCTGGCGACCGGCTACGAACTCCTTCGCCACCTGAATTTAACCGTCCACCCCGGCGAAACCCTGATCCTTCTCGGCCGCAGCGGCTCGGGCAAAACCACCACCCTCAAACTCATCAACCACCTGCTCGCCCCGAGCGCAGGCGAGGTCCGGGTCCAGGGCCGCTCCACTCGCGATTGGGACGTCATCCGACTGCGCCGCACCATCGGCTATGCCATCCAGGAAGTCGGCCTGTTCCCCCATTTCACCGTGGCCCGCAACATCGCCGTGGTCCCGCAAATCGAACACTGGCCTGCCGAGCGCACCCGGCAGCGCGTTCAAGAACTCATGCAACTGGTCGGCCTCGATCAGCAACTGGCAGCGCGCTATCCCCGCGAGCTTTCCGGCGGACAGCGCCAACGCGTCGGCGTGGCCCGCGCTCTGGCCGCCGACCCTCCCATCCTCCTGATGGACGAGCCCTTCGGCGCGCTCGACCCCATCACCCGCGCCGAACTGCAGCGTGAGTTCCGCGCTCTGCAGGAGCGCATGCAGAAGACCGTGGTATTCGTCACCCATGATCTGCGCGAGGCCCTCCGGCTTGGCACCCGTATCGCGCTCATCGAGGCCGGCTACCTGGTCACGGTTCTCCCCGTCGCCGAATTCGTCCACTCCCCCGACCCTTTGGTCGCCGACTATGTCGACGCCTTCGACTCCGGACCGAACCTCGGCAGAAAGCGAACCCACCCATGAATGTCTGGCAATTCATGCTCGAGAATCACACCGAAGTCATCGAACTCACCCTCGAACATCTCTGGCTGGTTGGCGTTTCGACGATCCTCGCGGTGCTCATCGGAATTCCGCTCGGCATTCTGATCGCCCGCTGGCCCGCCCTGAATAAGCCTGTGCTCGGGAGCGCTAACATTATTCAAACTATTCCCAGCCTCGCGCTCTTCGGATTCCTCCTTCCTGCCCCCTGGATCGGGGCCCGCGCCGATCGCCTGGCCATCCTGGCCCTCCTGCTCTACGCGCTACTCCCACTCATCCGCAACACCTACACCGGCATCCGAGGCGTCGACCCCGCCGTCGTCGAAGCCGGGCGCGGCATGGGCATGACCACCCGCCAACTTCTGTGGCAGGTGCAGCTCCCCCTGGCTCTGGGCGTGATCATCGCCGGAGTCCGGGTCGCCGTCGTCATCTCGGTCGGCCTGGCCACCATTGCCGCCGCGATCGGTGCCGGCGGCCTGGGCGAATACATTTTTCGCGGCCTGGCCATGGTCAACGATTCGGTGATCCTGGCCGGCGCCATCCCCGCCGCCATGCTAGCTCTGCTGGCGGATGTAACTCTCGGCTGGCTCGAGAAGCGCTTGAGCCCGCGATGAACCCACGAAGGTCGATAGGAATGGCCATCCCGAGCCAGCTTCGAGCCCGCCAAAGACCTGGGCATTTCGCCTGCAGCGTCGCACCGCGAAGGGTGAGGTGACCGGAATCGTGCGAGTCTTACCTGCAACCCTTCTCACCCTCGCCGTTTTCCTCACCGCCTGCGGCCCCTCCCGCCAAAATCGGATCGTCGTCGGCTCCAAGAACTTTACCGAGCAGCTCATCCTTGGCGAACTCATCGCCCAGGAAATCGAAAACAGAACCCATCTCCCCGTCGAGCGCCGTTTCTATCTGGCCGGCACCTACATCTGCCATCAAGCCATCCTCGGCGGACGCATCGACGTCTACCCGGAATACACCGGCACCG
>PKYX01000464.1 GCA_003132825.1 Acidobacteriaceae bacterium | reverse complement strand
GGGGGCTGAGAAAGGCTCCGCCCAGTTTCCGCTCCTGCCATCCCAAGAGTCCGTGAATGTTCCCATGTGCACTCCTGGTTATCTCCGATGTACTTCTGGGGTTTGACGGCCTCGCTATTCAAACCTAAATTCCTTCTTACAAATCTCCAATCTTTCAGGCCTGTGGACAGCAGATTGTTGCCTGGAATGCTGGCCAATGCNNTTTCCGGCTAGCGCCGGAACTACACATTCCCCCGTGCATGGAGGTTTGAAATGATCCATTCGAAGAAGGCAGCGACGCTGGCAACCGTCTTGGCAGGAATCGCAATCGCGGCATCCCAGGGAGCACCGCATGATCCCGGACCGCGACCTGGACCGTCTGGAGCAGGAGGCTACTATCCGACCCTAGACGCAACCGAACAAGCAGCCTTTGCCAATGGCATCGTGCAGCTCAACCAGGTCGAAGGCGTAGCCAATGTTCCCCAAGGCAGCGGAGGACTGGGGCCGGGGTACAACTCAAACAGTTGCGGCTCCTGCCATGCGCAACCGGCAACCCTCGGAACGAGCCCCAGCCCGTCGAGCCCGCAGGTGCCCCAGCCGAATCCGCAAATCGTCGCGGCTTCGGCGAGTGGCGCGACCAATGAAATCCCCTCTTTCATTACCCCGGACGGGCCAGTGCGGGAGGTTCGATTCATCACCAATTCCGACGGCACACCCGACGGCGGAGTGCACAACCTGTTTTCCATTGCCGGCCGAAGCGATGCCGTCGGCTGCAATTTACCCCAGCCCAACTTCGCCGCGCAACTCAACGCGAATAACGTGATCTTCCGCATTCCCACGCCTCTGTTCGGACTTGGATTGGTAGAAAATACGGCGGACTATGTGCTCCAGGCCAACCTGGCGGCGAGCGCTACGCAGCGAGCTCAGGCGGGCATCGGCGGCCGATTCAATACCAGCGCGAATGATGGAACCATCATGAAGTTCGGCTGGAAAGCCCAGAACAAGTCCCTGATGGTGTTCGCCGGAGAGGCCTACAACGTGGAGATGGGAATCACCAACGACGTGATGTCGAACGAGCGGAATCTGGTGAAAGGATGCCAGTTCAACCCCACTCCGGAAGACACCCACGAACAAGACGGCGGTTCCGATGTGGACGCATTCGTCGATGCCATGCGGTTGTCCGCACCGCCGACCCCGGCGCGCCAAACCAGCCACACCGAATCAGGGCAGGACTTGTTTGAAAAAGTGGGATGCGCCCTCTGTCACTCGGAAACCTTGACTTCCAGCAATTCCTACAACACCGGGATGAGTCATGTGAAATATCGTCCCTTTTCCGATTTCGCCCTCCACCACATGGGAACGAATCTGGCGGATGGGGTCTCGCAGGGGGTGGCGGGTCCGGACGAGTTTCGGACGGCTCCTCTTTGGGGGGTTGGGCAGAGGCTGTTCTTTCTGCACGATGGAAGAACCCAGGATCTGTTGAATGCAATTCAACAACACAGTTCGCAGGGATCGGAGGCGAACGTTGTGATCCGTAGGTTCCAGGGTCTTTCACCGGAACAGCAACAGGCGATGCTCGATTTTCTCAGATCCCTGTGATGAAAACGTCGAGATCAGTGGCCGGANNAGACGGGATGGCGGAGGGCAGGAGAGCTTCCGTCATCCGGCTCTTAGGCCCGGCGAGAGCGCGGTGCTTCAGGGCCCATCAGATCGGTCAGGGTTTCACGCCGGCGGATGAGCTTGGTGGAGTCCCCATCCACCAGGATTTCCGCCGGCCGCGGCCGGGTGTTGTAGTTGGACGCCAATACCATCCCGTAGGCGCCGGCGTCGAGGATGGCCAGCAGATCCCCTTCCTCAGCAAGGGGGAGCTCGCGGTCGCGAGCGAAGAAATCTCCGGTCTCGCAAATGGGCCCGACGACATCGACCGTCTCCTTCGCCGAGGCGGCATGCGCGCGCACCGGAACAATTTCGTGGTGCGCCTTGTAAAGGGAAGGCCGAATCAGGTCGTTCATGGCCGCATCTACCACCAGGAAACGTTTGTGGCCGTTGGTCTTTCTGTAGAGCACCCGGGTGAGCAGAGTTCCCGCCGGTCCAACGATGGAACGGCCAGGTTCGAGCAGCAGATGCACTCGCAGTCCGCGCAAGGGCCCCAGCAGCGCGCGCGCGTATTTCCGGGCGCAGGCGGCGAAATCAGATTGGCCGTCACCTTCGTAAGGAATTCCGAGGCCGCCGCCCGCGTCCACGTAGTCCACCGTGTGGCCATCGATGCGCAATGCCCGCACCAGATCGGCCACCCGCTCCATGGTGGCGGAAAAGGGAGTAACGTCGGCGATCTGCGATCCGATGTGCACGCTCACCCCGCTGACCTTCAGAGACTTGTGTTTGGCGGCTTGCCGGTAGAGCGCGCGCGCCTGCTCAATCGGAATTCCGAACTTGTGCTGATGCAGGCCGGTGGAAATATAGGGGTGCGTGTCGGCAGGGACATCCGGGTTCACCCGCAAAGCCATACGCGCGGTTTTCTTCAGGCGAGCCGCGCACTCCCCGAGGACCTGCAATTCCGATTGGCTTTCCACATTGAAAAGCAGTATGCCGGCCTGCAGCGCCATCCCAATCTCCACCGAGGTTTTGCCCACCCCGGAGAAGACCACTTTCCCGGCGGCGCGGCGGTCGACGCGCAGCACGCGCTCGAGCTCTCCACCCGAGACCACGTCGAATCCGCAACCCTCGCGCGTCAGCAGGCGCAGAATGCTGAGGTTCGAGTTCGCTTTGACCGAATAGCAGACGGTATGCGGAGCCGGGTCGAAAGCCTGGTCGAAAGCTCGCAAGCGCTCGCGAATGGTGGAGGCGGAATAGACATACAACGGCGTGCCAAAGCGCTCGGCCAGGCGGCTGAGCGGCACCTGGTCACAGTGCAGGACGGCGTCCGATTCCCCCAAGGCACGCTTCCCGAGCGCACGGTAGCAAAATGCCGGTGCACGCCCCGGGCGCTCGGTGACCGCGGCGGTCACTTCTTTTTTCCCGGACTGTCTTTGACTTTGATGGCAACCACAGTTTGGTCGTCGAAGGTTTCAACCCCGGCCGCGTATTTAGCCGCCTCGTGGAACAAGGAATCGACCACGCAACGGGCATCCCGAGCCGAACACCGGGCGACGATTTGTTCCACTCGCCGGCGCCCGAACATATCCCCGGCGCGGTTGCGGGCATCGAGAATGCCGTCGCTGAAGAATACGAACATATCTCCCGGCTTGGCCTGGAAGGTGAATTCGTCGTAATCCGCCTCGTCGAACAATCCCAAGGGCAATCCCGTGGCCTCGATGGTCTCGACCTTGCCATCGTGGCAATAGATGGGCCGCGGAAGACCTGAATTCGCCACTTGCAGGCTGCGGTCCGAATCATCCCAGACTGCGTAGATCAGAGACACGAACTGGGCCTCAATCCGGCGCTCCCCGAGGGAAAAATTGACCGCGCGGAGCATTTCCGCCGGCCCGGGCTCGATGGGGGCGTGGGAGCGCAAGATACCGCTGACCAGCGCCGCATAGATCGCAGCTGGGGCGCCCTTGCCACTGACGTCTCCGATCACAATGGCGGTGCGGGAAAGCGAGTAACTGACGAAATCGTACAGGTCGCCACCGATGGCCCGCGCGGGCGTGAACTTGGCGGCGATATCCAGGTTCGCCAGCTTCGGTGGGGAGTGCGGCAGCAGCCGCGACTGAAGCTGGCGCGCCATGGCCAGATCCCGCTCCAGGCGCTTCTCTTGCAGTGCGATCTCTTCGTACAACCGGGCATTTTCGATGGCGATCGCGACCTGGGCCGCCAGTGTGGTCATGGTCCGCTTGTGATCTTCGGTGAAAAAACCACGGCGGGTGTGCTCCAGGTCAAGAATTCCGATTACTCGGTCCTTGTAGATCAAGGGAACCGCCAGCTCGGAGCGGGTTTCCGGGTTCACCAGGACGTAGCGCGTATCCTTGGTCACATCGGGAACCAAAACCGCCTCCTTGTGCTGGGCGGCATAGCCGATCACTCCCCCGCCCAGCGGGCAATCGTGCTTGAGCTGAATGTTTTCCCCGAAGCGCAGCGAAAACCGGTGCTGCAGGTTCTCTCCCGTTGAATCGAGCAGCAAGATGCTGAACATCTGGTAGTCAATCAGCCGGGTGAGCAGTTCGGCGATGTGCTTGAACAGTTCATCCAGGTTGAGAATGGATGTAAATTCGCGCGCCAGTTCATTGAGCAGCAATAAAGTGCGGGCTTGCCGTGAAGTGCGCGTGTGCAGGCGGGCATTCTCGATGCCCACCGCCATGCGCGAAGCGATTAAGGTCAGCAGACGCTTGTGCTCGTCGGTGAAGTAGTTGGGCTGGCGCGCTTCGATATTGATGACGCCGATGACCCGGTTTTTCAGGATCAGTGGTACCGCGAGCTCAGAACGGACATCAGGAGCTGCACCAATATAGCGGGCATCGGCGGTCACATCTCCAACCAGCACCGCCTCGCGACGCTGCGCTGCCAGTCCGGTTACACCCTCGCCGACCTTGACGCGTACTCGCTCCGCGACTTCCTTAGGGTAGCCGATTTGGAAACGAAAATGAAGCTCCTGGGTTTTCTCGTTTAGCAAAAGAATGGCAAAGATCTGGTAGTCGATGACCTTGCGCACCACCTCCGCGACCCGCCGCAGAGAGGTGTCGAGGTCGAGCGTGGTGTTGACCACATCCGCCACTTCGAGCAGAAGGGGCTCGACCTTCGAACTAAGATCGGATTGAATTTCGCCTGTAGGCACTGCTTACCATGATAGCAGCCGTTTGAGCCGGCTTCTGCGAGCGGGGCAGCTCGCGCCTTTCTCACTCGCGCGGCACCACGCAGATGTCGGGCAGATTCCGGTACATTTCGGCATAGTCCAGTCCGTAGCCCACGACAAATTCATCAGGGATGCCGAATCCAACGTAGTCGGCCTGCATGGGCTGTGTCCTGCGGGACGGTTTGTCGAGTAGGGTCGCGATGCGAAGGGCTTTGGGTTGGTGTGCCAGCAGAATCTTCTTCAGATAAGTGAGCGTCAAACCAGTGTCCAGAATGTCTTCCACCAGGATTACATTGCGCTGCTTCATGGACTGATCCACATCCTTGGTCAAGCGCACTTCTCCGGTCGAATCCCACCCGCTCTTCAATTGCTGCGCCGGGCTCGGACGATTGCCGTAGCTGGAGACCCCGATGAAGTCGAAGGTCGCGTCGAGCTGGATGTGGCGCGCGAGGTCGCCCAGAAAGATGGCAGCGCCTTTCAGCACGCCCACGAGAATTACCGTCTCGCCAGAAAAATCGCGAGTGATCTCGGCGCCCATTTCCGCCACTCGTTGGGCGATCCGCTCGCGTGAAATCAGAACCTTTAACTCGGCCATGGCGATTCATATTAAACTAAGCGTTTGGCATTCAGCACTAGGCATTCGGCGACCCGGGGGACTGCGCCGGCCGCAGACGATGGCGGCCAGAGTCCCGGGGTGCCAGAGGCCAGGGGTTCGGCGCCAGAGGAGCAAGGACGGAGAGTCATGAACCTGAACGGAATCAAGCTGACTTGGTTGGGCCACGCCACGTTTCGCATCGAAACTCCGGGCGGCAAGATGATTCTGGTGGACCCCTGGGTCATGGGCAATCCCATGTGCCCGGCGAGCGAGCGGGACCCGCAGCAAGTCGACATCATGCTTTGCACCCACGGCCACGGGGATCATATCGGCGATGCCGTCGAGATTGCCAAGAAGCTCGGTCCCGCAGTCGTTGGCATCCCTGAGTTGTGCGGGTGGTTGGGAAAGAAAGGCGTCAAGAACCTGGCGGAGATGAATAAGGGCGGCACCCAGACCTTGGATGACATCAAAGTCACGATGGTGCATGCCGATCACTCCTGCGGCATTCAGGACGGCGACCAGTTGATCTATGGCGGGGAAGCCTGTGGCTACGTGATCGAATTTTCCACCGGGCTGAAGATTTATCATGCCGGGGATACCAATGTATTCGGCGATATGCGGATCATCCGCGAACTCTACACCCCCGACCTCGCCTTGCTGCCGATCGGCGATCACTACACGATGGGGCCGCGAGAAGCCGCATATGCCTGCAACCTATTGCAACCGAAAACTGTTATCCCCATGCACTTCGGCACGTTTCCGCTGCTCGTCGGCACGCCGGGCGCGTTGCAGAAGCTGGTACCGGGCATCGAAGTCGTGGCGCTGAAACCGGGCGTGACGGCTTCTTGAGTTCGCCATGTGCGGGGGAGTGGCACAGGACATGGCCGCCCCTTCGACTCCTCCGGAAAGGTTCCGGGCGCCCGGGAGAACAACTCGTCCAATCCACCAGGAGGAATCAGTTTGCCGCCAGCTAACGCACGCCCCGAATGGTTCGACCATAACATCACGAGCAATCCGGTCGATGAATATCTCTACTCCTTGCTTCCGCCGCGGGACGAAGTCCTGACCGAGATGGAGGCCGAGGCCATCCGGCACAAAGTCCCGATCGTCGGGCCGGCGGTCGCCCGCGTACTGTACCAACTGGCGGTGATCGCCAAAGCCAGAACGGTATTTGAGCTGGGGTCCGCGATCGGCTATTCCACCATCTGGTGGGCGCGTGCGGTGGGCGAAAATGGCCGCGTGACCTATACCGACGGGGATCCGAAGAAAGCTAAGCAGGCCAGCCGCTATTTCGAGCGGGCGGGAGTCAGCAAACAGATCACGATCAGAACCGGTGACGCGCTCGAACTGCTGTCCGAGCAGAAGCAAGAATTCGACATCATTTTCNNTAAGGAAGATTATCCTCGTGTCTTCCGACTGGTCCTGCCGCGTCTGCGCCAAGGCGGCCTGTTCATTACGGATAATGTCCTGTGGAGCGGCCGGGTGGCGGAAAAAAATCCCAAGGACTCCTCCACCAANNCTCTACGACTCGCGGGACCTATTTACGACGATTCTGCCGATCCGCGATGGGGTGGCGGTGGCGGTGAAAAAATAGAAAATCGGGACCGGTGACTCCGGCCGACTGTTCCGGCTCTCGGGTTTCTGTCATCCTCATGAAACCAGGGATCGGCTCTGCTTTAGCTCGAAAAGTCGCCGCGGCTCGTCGTCCAGGCTTCACGGAGTCAGTTTTCCCTTAGATCGACTTCACCGGAATCAGCGTCAGATCCTCCACCAGCCCGACTTCTTTCTGCAGAAACGGTTCGGCNNTAGGTTACGCCCGCGAGCATTCCATAGAATCGCGCCATGGCTTCGATGCGGGCGCGAATCTCTGCCTGAGCAGGAAAGTCGTCCTTTCCCGCCTCCTGGTCCGCGAATTGTGATTGGTAGGCGAGCAGGGACTGCAGTCTAGTTTCGAACTGCTCGGTAATATCCACGACAAACGTGGGCCGCACGTCGTAATAGAGCGTGGCATAGAGGATCTTGAAAGGACGATGCGGGGTCGCGCCGGCGTCTGGCNNGTCTTGCTTCCCCCGCAGCCTCAAGCTGGGGGCTGAGAGCTGACGGCTGAGAGCTGAGAGCTAACTTCGCCAGTCCCGCCAGAAAGCAAGCCTCGTATCCCAATACCGAAGCAGTGTAGTGATCCGGATGCCGTCCCTTCCAGTAAGGCAGGATCACGACGCGGGGCCGAGTCTCCCGAATCACGCTTGCCACTTTCAGTCGATTCTCCCAGGTATTTTCGACGCGGCCATCGGGGATGTCGAGGGCTTGCCGCCAGCAAACTTCGAGAATCCTCGCGGCTCGATCCGCCTCCTGCGCGCGCTCTTGCGCGGTGCCGCGCGTTCCCATCTCGCCTTGGGTAAGGTCGAGGATGCCGGTGCGATGGCCACGCTGTGCCATCTTCACGAGCGTGCCGCCGCAGGTCTGTTCCACGTCGTCACGGTGGGCGGCAATCGCCAGGATGTCGAGCGGGGCAGGCAACATGTCAGCCGAGGTTACCCTGCTCGAGCACCACGTTCTCGCGCACGATCAGTCGATGGGTAGCCATTTCTTTCAACACGGGAAGGACGCGGCTCACGGGCTCGTCGGTGTCCACAAAGATGACAATCAGCGGCCGTTGGCCCTCAGCGTCGAGCAGATGCGCGGTCTCGACCATGTGCCGCCCCAGAAATCCCCCTGCCGGGTGAATCGCAGTAGCGGCGTAAACATTTTCCCGGCGCCAGCAATTGGCGCCGGCGATTGCGCCTAGGGATATGGTGAGCAAGTCGAGCCCGATGAGGTTCTCCTTCAGAAATTGGTAGGAGTCATCAGCCGGGCAAGAACCTGGCGATTAGAGCGAATTCCATCGCTATCTCTAGTTTTTATCACAGCAGCGGTTCCGCGGGGAAGAGAAGTGGGACCAGAATAATGGAAACAACCTTCATTGCGTGACTGGCACGTGCTCGAGAAAGGCCGCAGCCTTAGAGTCGATCCGAATTTGCCGGCGCAGCCAGCGGTAACGGTCGAGACGGGCTTGGGCATCCAAGGCGTGATCGGTACCCGCGTACATTCTGATGGTCTTGGGTTTTCTGAACAGCCGGATGTCCTGTTGGCGCTGTGCCCGCGGCACAAACTCATCCGTCTCCGCGTACTGCAAGAAGATAGCCGCCGGGGCCGTGTGGCTCACGTAATGTGCCGGATCCAGCCAGTCCCAGGTCGCGAGATACTGATCCAGTTGCTGTTCCCCCACCTGCTTGCGGAGAGCGACGATGCGAGGATCTTCCGAATGCAAGTATCGGGCGACGTTGAAAGTTCCAGCCATCAATACGTAGGCCCGAAGGCGGCGCTCCACCCCCGCCAAAATTCCGCCCAGGGCGGCGTCGAAGCTGTGCCCGACATAGGCAATTCGGGCAGGATCGACCTCACTGCGGCTTCGCAGCAGATCTACCCCGCGCCGCAGGTCAATCACCTGCTGTTGTTCGATGAGAGGCTCCTGGGAGTTCAGTGGCTCCGGCGCGGAATGGAATCCCGGCCGCGCGAACGGGGCATCGATCAGCAAAGACACGGCGCCGGCGTGCGCCAGCGCCACCGCCTCATCCAGGAACTCCTTCCGGTTGCGGACGGGCGAGCCCTCCTTAGCCCAGTGCCCGAACAGAATTCCGGCATAGGGACCCTTGCCAGGGGGCAGAACCAGGTAGGCTGAGACGCGGCCGCCCTTTGGGCTGGCGTAGGAAATGTCATGGATTGTCACGCCCTCCCGCGTTTCCGCCCCCACCTCCCGCAGGTCGAGAGGGGCTTTCTGGTCGTAGTCGAAGTGATGGACGAGGTCAGAGTACGATTCTGCCGCATGGGCCGCAGTCGTCGCCCAGCAAAATAGCAGCACCCCTGCCACGACCGCCTTCATGATTGCTCCGAAAGCTAGTTCTTGCGTTCGACCAGGAAAATCGCCAACTCCTTCAAGGTGGCAGCCCGCGCCCCGAAGCTCGCCAGGGCCACGCAGGCGCTCGCCGCCAGCCCCTCTGCCTTCTTCAGAGATTCCTCGACCCCGAACAGGGCAGGGTAGGTTGCCTTCTGGGCAGCGGCGTCTTTGCCGGCGGTCTTGCCCAACTGCTCCGACGTCTGGGTGACATCGAGCACGTCATCCACAATCTGAAAAGCCAGGCCGATGGACTGGCCAAAGGCTCGCAACTGGGTGACAGCCGCATCCTCGGCGCCCGCATACAGACCGCCGCTTACGACGCTAGCGGTGATGAGCGCGGCGGTCTTCGAACGATGGATGTACTCGATCATCTGGACATCCGGCTGGCTGCGCTCGGCTTCAAGATCGACAACCTGGCCGCCGATCATGCCATCCACCGTGCCCGTCCCGCGCGCAATTTCTGCAATGATGCGGACCCGCGCTTCCGCCGGACAACGAAGCTTCGCCAGCACTTCGTAGGCCTGCGTCTGCAGCGCGTCACCCGCCAGAATTGCAATCGCATCGCCAAAGACTTTATGGCAGGTGGGACGGCCGCGGCGCAAGTCGTCGTTATCGAGTGCCGGCAGATCATCATGGATGAGGGAGTAGGTGTGCAACATCTCGAGCGCGGCGCCCAGTTCGTCCACGCCGGCAGGCAGGGCGCCGGCAATCATCTGGCTGGCTTGCAGGCACAGAATGGGGCGGAGCCGCTTTCCTCCGGCAAACACGCTGTGACGCATCGCTTGATGAATTGAGACAGGATGCTGCGTGGCCGCGGGCAGAAGACGCTCGAGCGCCGCGTCGGTCAACGCTTGGCCTTGTTGCATAATCGGAGCGAGCATGAGGGTTGAGTATAACAAGGCAACATTACCGGCTCCCGAAAGTAAGCGACAAGAATAAGGACGCCGGACACCTCCGGCATGATGGTTATTTTGCGTCCGCGTCCTAGTCCTGAGCGAATGCCCGGGCCGCGGCCGGCCCCGCCCGGCACGCCTAGGGACGCAGTCGGGATCTTCAAGAAAAGAAAAAGAGGAGGGGCTAGCTCGCTCCTCCTCAAAGTATCCAGGTGATCAGTCTCTTAGAAGATCAGCTTCGCCCCGAACTGCAGGCGGCGCCTTCCAATGCCGTCGGTGATGATGTTGCCGGCAAACGTGTCTCCTCCATTGGGGTTGAACGCCAGACTGCCAAACGTGTTGATGCCGTTTACGCTGGCGGCGGCGTCATTGGCATCCAGGCCGAGCGGTATGCCAAGCCATTGATGGTTAAACAGGTTGAACGCTTGCGCCTGGAACTGGATGGTGAGGCGTTCATTGACCTTCGTGTTCTTGAACACCGCCATGTTGACCGCGCTGATCGGCTGACCTCGTTCGGTGTTCCGGCCAACTCCGAGGAAAGGAGAACCGAAAAACTGTGCTGCAGCCACATTGTTAATAATCCAGTGCGCCTGGCTCATGGCGATCGGATTCCCGGTGTTCAGGCTGATGAGGCCGCAGTCGCCCGCGGTTGCATTCATGCACTGGCCAACCGAATCGAAGGGGGCGCTGGGGCTGTTGAGGATCGGGCGACAGGTGTCCAGCGCACCGTTGGTGAAGTCGGTTGGATCACACAATCCCTGACCTGCATTCTGCGTCACCGTCCACGGCTGACCACTGGTATAGCGGTAATCTCCATTGATCTCCCATCCACCGAGGAGCCGCCCGAGGAAGCCCGCTTGCTGGCGTCGGAAAGGCAGGTCGTAAACCCATAGCAAGCTGACCACATTGGGGAAATCGTAGGTGCTATTTGCCCGCTCGGCTTTGGTATCGTCAAAGGGATTTTGGGCAAGATCAAAAACGGTGCCCGCATTGGTTGAAAAAGCTTCCGAAGCGTTGTCAATGGTCTTACTGTAAGTGTAGGAAGCCTCCCCGGTAAAACCATGCCAGTTCTGCACCCGCAGTTGGCTTTGCATGCCGTGGTAAATGGAATAACCGGAGTTCGAGTATTCGATGACCCGGCTGAAGTTGCAGTTGGCGTAGCCTACGGGATTTCCGAACTGGTCGGTCCCAGTCGATCCCGGCATCCCGGGAGTGGTGCACGGTGTCAGCCCGGCTGGAATCAGTTTGCCAAATCCATCGGCGATCAATGGCAGAAGATCTGGGTTCCCATTGATTTCCTGGAAATTGCCCAGATCGTGGTTTCCGACGTAACGGATTTCCGCCGCCACCCGGTTGCCGAATTGGTGCTGGATGCCGAAGTTCCACTGCTCCGAGTAGGGATTGCGGAAGTTGGGCCCGAACTGCACTTCTGTGGCAAAGCCGGGATTTCCCTTTGGCGCCAGAGGAAACAGCGCGGCAGCGATGCTCGCGCCGTCAAGCGTGGCGACGCTCGGTAAGCCCGCGGCACCGGTTCCGGCCGCGTTCGGAATGTCGGCGAGGTTGGTGAAGGGTGAGCTTTGCTCCACATTGGTGGCCAGGTTGTAGTAAGCAAAATCATAAGCCATGCGGAAGCCGCCGCGAACGACGGTCTGGCTGTTGCCGAGGATTCGCGGAGTCCAAGCAAAACCCACCACCGGACCAAAATTGTGGTACTGGTTCGGAAGTTTTGGCACCGTGGTCAGGCTCTGCGGCAGCGTGGGATCCCAGAGCGGACTGGATCCGGACTGCTGGGCCACACTCTCGTCGTGCAGCAGGTTACTGGCTTGCTGGTAAAAATCCCATCGCAGTCCGAGATTCAGGGTGAGGTTATCTTTGACCCTCCAGTCATCCTGAAAGTACAACCCCAGATCGTTTTCCTTGAAGCGCAAGACCGGTTGCCCATAAGCGACCGCCGTGTCGGCCGGTACCGGCGTGTTGGCGATGAAGGAGTCGAAGTCCGCATAAGTGAAAGCTCCATTCCCGTTGAACAGACCGTAGTTCGGGGAACGCTGCTTATCGTACTCACCTCCCCATTTCATCACGTGCCGGCCGCGAATCATGGAGGCATTGTCCTGCAGTTGATAGACGTTGATGATGCGGCCCTGGGGAAATTCAACGTTCTGGCCCAATCCGAGAGCCGTGGGGTCTTGAATCGTGATCTGCGGCGGACAGGCGCCGAAGGTCGCTAAAGTACAGTTGGGGAATGCACCCGCTTCAAATCCGGAAAAGGCTCGGGAGTAGCTGAAGCGCAACTGGTTCAAGAACGAGTTGCTGAAAGTATGAGTGAGGTCCAGTCCGATCTGCTGGTTGCGACCGGGGACATTGACGATTTGCCCCTGCGCGCTCGGGACGGGTCCGAAAAACGCCTCATTCGAATTAATGGTCTGTTGAAAAATGTAGCGGGTAAA
>PKYX01000130.1 GCA_003132825.1 Acidobacteriaceae bacterium | reverse complement strand
GTGTACTGGATGTACCCGCGAAACAAGAATTCTTCAACCAGTCCGGCCAGGAGGAATGCGATGCCCCACGCGATGAGCGAGGACAAAATGGTTGTCCCGTGAATCGCCAGGCCGGTAACCCGGAACCCGTGCAGCAGGAACATCGTCAGCAGCGTCCCGCTGATGGCCAGAAAGCCCGTTAGAGACCCAATCCAGAAGTCCTTTCTCAGCGCCTGGTGCAGGGGCAAACCGTATGCGCTGAATTTGCGATGCTCAAGTTTTCCCATGACCAGCGCAGCGATCGAGAGAAACAGCAAGGTGATCGCTTCTGACCCGCCCATCAAAAGCGGCGTGATCGTAATGTGACTTTGGTTCCTGTACTGCTCTCGAAAGCCTTGAAACCCGCCCGCTCGGATGAGAACGAAACCTCCAANNCCGCCAGCCCGCCCGCAGACCGTTGGGTCCGATAAACATTGGCTTCAACCCGAACCTGGGATGGGAACTTGGCGGGAAAGCTTCTGTCGATAATACGGGCAAGTTTTCAGCGGCCTTCAGTGGATTTGCAAAGGTCATTTTTCTCTCCTGGATCAGGAATGGTCCGGCCATCTAAGAAATCGAAGCCGCCAGACCTGGAATCCGACGGTCGGATTTGCGCTTCGCGTTTCTCAGCCGTCCTATTCAGGTAGTCTCAGGTAGGCAGAAAACCTTGCAAGAAATCTTGTCAGAGCCCTGTAGCTTGGATAGTAAGGAGGAGCGAAACTAAATCCTGAAAGCCTATCGACACAGCCATCTTCAAGGATAGTGAGCGAGTCGTCGGGCCGCAACGAAAGTAAACGCCGTTTGGCTTCTCCTTGACAATCTAGGAGTGCAAGGCGTATTCCTAGACAATCTAGGAAGGGACCGGATGGATAAACGACTCGATCTTCTGCAGGGCACTCTCGACATGCTGATTTTGAAAGCGATCTCCCTCAGCCCGTTGCACGGCTACGGCATTCTGTTGCGGATCCAGCAGATTTCGAAGGAGCGGCTGGAAATCCAGCAGGGGTCTTTGTACCCTGCCCTCTACCGGCTCGAACACCACGGGTTGATTGCGAGCGAATGGGGGGAGTCGGAGAACAAGCGGCGCGCGCGCTATTACCGGCTCACAGCAGCCGGGAAGCGTGGGTTGCTATCTGAAGCCAAACGCTGGAACCAGATGACCGCCGTCATTGCCGGAATTCTGCAGGCGACGCCGGAGGAGCTATGAACTTGTGGGCCCGATTTCGGTCGTGGACGGCAGCCATGCTGCGGCGCACCCGCATGGAACGTGAGATGGACGAGGAGATGCGGTTCCACATCGAGGCTCACGCCGCGGCCCTGGTGAGCCGCGGCGTGCCGCCTCAAGAAGCACTGCGGCAGGCGCGGCTGGAGTTTGGCTGGATGGAAATGACGAAAGAGGAATGCCGCGACGCCGTCGGTGTGAGTTTTCTCGAAGCGCTGAGTCAGGATATGCGGCACGGCGTGCGAACTCTGCTGCGGATGCCCGTGTTCACGGTGATCACGGTGGGCGTCCTGGCGCTGGGCATTGGCGCGAATACGGCGATCTTCAGCGTAGTGGATGCCGTGCTGCTGCGGCCGCTGGCTTATCGCGACTCCGGGCGACTGGTGACGATCCTCATGAACGGCGAAGGCCCGGTTTCGGTCGCGAACTACGTCGACTGGCGGGACCAGAGCCATGCTTTTGCGGCCATGGGCGCAGCGGATTTCTGGTCGCCCAACCTCACCGGTGTCGATTCTCCCGAACACGTTGCGGGCCTGAAGGTGACGCAAGATCTCTTTCCCATGCTCGGCATCAAGCCGACGCTTGGACGCTTGTTTGTCGAGGGAGAGGACAAAGACGGCGCTGACCGCGAGGTCATTCTGAGTTACCGGTTGTGGCAGCGGAGATTTTCGGGCGACCGCAACGTGCTCGGAGAGCCGATCGTACTAGACGGAAACGCATACGTAGTTGTCGGCGTGATGCCACAGGGATTCCAGTTCGCCCCGTTTTGGGCGACACATTCAGAACTGTGGGTGCCGAACGCGTTTGGCCTGAGAGTACACAGTCGCGGCGGCAACAGCCTGAGAGTTTTTGCGCGTCTAAAAGACGGCGTCTCGGTGACGCAGGCACGCGTGGAAATGGCGGGGATCACGGGACGGCTGGAACGGCAGTATCCCGGCACGAACCGGGACGTGGTCGTAACGCCGCTGAAGGAAAAAGTTGTGGGCCAGATCGAGCCCCCACTGCTTGTCCTGCTGGGGGCCGTGGCGTTTGTCCTGCTGATCACGTGCGCGAATGTGGCGCATATGCTTCTGGCGCGGGCGGCTGCGCGCCAGAAAGAAGTTGCTGTGCGGGCGGCGTTAGGCGCGCGGCGTGGACGCATCATTCGCCAGTTCCTGACGGAGAGTCTGCTGCTCGGCTGTCTCGGTGGTGCGGCCGGGCTTGCACTGGCAGCATTGGCGACGCGCGCTCTGATCGCGATAAGCCCGTCAGATATTCCGCGTATGCAAACGGTGACGATCGACTTGCGCGCGGCTCTGTTCCTGTTTTCGGCGACCATTTTGACCAGCGTTAGTTTTGGGCTCGCGCCCGCGCTGCAGGCTTCGTCGATCAACGTGAACGACACTCTTAAGGAGGGCAGCCGCGGCAGCAGCCAAGGCGTCAGTCGGAACCGGTTGCGCAGCTTGCTGGTGATTTCGGAGTTCGCGCTAGCTCTGATACTCCTGATCGGTGCCGGCCTGATGATTCGCACGTTTGCCGCGCTGCAAGCGGTGGACGCGGGATTCAATCCGCACAATGTGGTGTCGATGGTGGTGTCGGTCGCGGGATCGAGAGAAGCGGACCCGGCGCGGCGGTCAATCTTTTACCACCAACTGATAGAGCGCGTTCGGTCGCTGCCCGGAGTGGAGGCGGCGGGCGCGATCAATCACTTGCCGCTGGCCGGAGACCTGTGGGGTTGGTCGTTCATCATTGAAGGCCGCCCGAAGCCGCGTCCCGGGGAATCGCCTAGCGGAGTCTACCGCATGGTGACCCCCGGATATTTCGGGACGATGCGGTTACCGCTCATTCGCGGGCGCGATGTTTCGGAGACGGACAATGCGACCGCCCCGGGCGTGGTCATCATCAGTGAGCGCGCGGCAAAGGAATACTGGCCCGGCGAAGATCCGATCGGGAAACGAATTTCTTTTGATGACGACAAGACAAATCCTCCGACGTGGCTGACGATTATTGGCGTTGCCAAGGACGCGAAGCAAGACGACTGGGCGGCTACTCCATTTCCAGAAGTGTATCTGGCGGCGTTTCAGAATCATGACTTTCTGGGTGATTCGGGATCGGGGGTGGCTTCGCATGCTTCCTACATAACGCTGGTAGCGCGCACAGCAGGCGATCCCGCGGCTGTCGCTCCGGCGATGAAGGAGGCCGCATGGTCTCTCGACCGCAATCTGGCGATCTCGCAGGTCGTAACCATGNNCATGGATGGAGTTGTGGCCGAAGCCAACGCGCAACCGCGGTTTGAAATGCTGTTGCTCACGGTCTTTGCAGCGGTCGCCCTGATACTCGCAGGCGTCGGGATCTATGGAGTGATCGGCTATTCGGCGTCGCGAAGGACGCATGAGATCGGCGTGCGGATGTCGCTGGGGGCGACGCGGGGAGATGTTCTGTTGCTGGTGGTGCGGCAGGGCATGTGGCTGGCATTGGCCGGTTCGGTGACGGGCCTCGCAGGAGCTCTACTGCTTTCACGGCTCATGACGAAACTGCTGTACGGGGTACAGCCCACCGATCCCGCGACGTTCGTGGCTGTAGCGACGGGGCTCGGATTCGTAGCGATGCTGGCTTGCTATATTCCGGCGCGGC
>PKYX01000400.1 GCA_003132825.1 Acidobacteriaceae bacterium | reverse complement strand
TATCCGCATATGAGGCAGAAAGTCGGAGTAGGGATCGTGGTTACTCACGACCCCCTCCTCAGATCCGGACGAGCGGCGTTACCGCATCCGGCTCCCACCTTGGGTGAAGACGCCGAGCCGCACGAGAGGGTAAGGATGACAAACGCGGGGCATGGGGAACCAGCGCTGGATGTAACGTCGCATGCGGCGCCATGGCAGGTGGTTGCCTTGGCTGCGACGGCGCAAAACCGTCCGCCACAGGTAACCAACCGCCCCACGAAAGGCGCCCAGCGCGGCCCCATTCAAGGGCACACCGTAGTATCGGTAGTGTCCCAGCAGGACCGAGCGCAGGTATGCCCCTTGCTCCGATATGGGCTCGTGCATGCGCCGCCGCAACTCCTCTTTCAAGGTCCGCAGCTTGGCTTGCCACCTCTGCCGCATCGTCTGTCGCAGAACCGTGAAGTGTCCCTTTCGGGTCTTCCCGCAACTATGCGTGAAACCCAAAAAATTGAACGTCTCCGGTTTGCCGGCGCCTCGGTTTCGTCGGTTCTGCTCCGCATAGCGGCCAAACTCGACGATGCGCGTCTTGTCGGCATGCAGCTCCAGTCCGAACTTCGCGAAACGCTCACGCAGTTCTGCCAGAAACCGCTCTGCTTCCTGACGATGTTGGAAGCCCGCAACGAAGTCGTCAGCAAAGCGGACGAAGATCACCTCCCCGTTCGCTTGCTTCTGTCTCCATTGCTGGACCCAGAGGTCGAGTACATAGTGCAGATAGAGATTCGCCAGCAGCGGGCTGATACATCCGCCCTGCACGGTTCCTACCTCACTCTGGACTCGCTTGCCCTCCTCCAGCACGCCGGCATTCAACCATTTCTGGATCAAACGCACGACGCGCCGGTCGGCTACGCGGTGCTCGACAAACTTCACCAGCCATCCGTGGTCGAGAGTGTCGTAAAACCGACGGATGTCGGCATCGAGCACCCAGCTCACTCTCCGCGTTCCGACCCCGACCGCCAGCGCATCCAGTGCTTGGTGTGGGCTACGCCCCGGTCGGAATCCGTAGGAGAATCCCAGAAAGTCCTGTTCGTAGATAGCGCTCAACACCTCGACGGTGGCACGCTGAACGACCTTGTCTTCCAGCGCGGGAACCCCGAGTGGGCGGAGCTCACCCGGTTTACCCACCTTAGGGATGTAAACCCTACGCACAGGCCTCGCTCGGTACCCTCCCCGCTTGAGTCTATGGGAAAGATCCAGGAGGTTTTGCTCGAGGGTCTCGCCGTAGTGCTCCCACGTCTCGCCGTCGACGCCCGCGGCCGCATCCTTCTTCATCGAAAGATACGCTGCCCGCAGTCGCTCGACGTCGTAAATGTGGTGCAGGAGCGCTGTGAACCGTTGTTTCCTATCCTTTCTTGCTGCTTGACGTACCCGCTCGAGCGCGCTGGTCGTGCTTTCCCGGCCCTGAGTCCGGAGCGCGTTGCACTCGGGCGAATTCCCCTTGGCCAGTCCCCTTCCCTCCGTCACCTCCGCTGCCGGTCCCTCGGCTTTGTTCGGCGACTTCTTCGGTACTGCGGAACTGTCCGACTTCCCATGTCCGTTCATCATCGGCGTACGTCCTTAGACTTCCCGATGCGGCCTATAGTTCTCATGGCTACAGGCAGACCTGGGACCTCCCGGTTCCCTAACAAGGTGCTTGCGTACATGCACGGGGTCTCTGACCGCGCGGGATCCCGGAACACCTTGCGATGGCGGTGCGCCAGGTTTTGCCTTCCGACGTTTCCCACCTCGTCGGCATCCCGAAGTACCTCCTGCTTGCGCAGAAGGGCATGGATTTCGCGGCTCAATACCCGACCTATACGTCCCCCTATCAACGCTTCGACGCCGCCCTCGCGAGCGGCTCCGCATGACTCGGGGCCGTTGTGGTTCGCTACACCTTCAGCGTATGAAACTTTCATTCACAACACCCTGCCGGTTTTGACCGGCGCACGGAAAATCCATGCAAAACGGAAGCATGATGCGAACAGAACGACACGGCGGACCAGACGTTTGGGAATTCAGGTGGCGAGAACCTGGACCAGATGGCAAACGTAAACATCGCAGGATGGTCGTTGGTACAACGAATGAGTTCGGCGACGAAGTTGCGGCTCGCCAAGCGATTGCGGGCCTTCATCTCTGTATGAACTCACGGGATGAAAGAGTGAAAGTGCGCCCAATCACCGTGTCCGAATTGGTGGATCACTATCGACAGCGAGAGTTGAAGCCCGACATCCTTTGGAAAACGCACTCGACAAAGGTGACATACGAAGGTTATCTAAATAAGTGGGTTGTGCCGAGGTGGGGCAGCCACACGCTCGACCGCATCAACGCTGGGGAAGTTGAACTTTGGCTGAGATCGCTAGCATTGGCGAAGTCGAGCTGCGCGAAGATCAGAAATATCATGAGCGTCCTTTTCAACCATGGAATTCGGCATGAAATCTGCACGTACAATCCGATTCGACTGGTGCGACAAGGCGCAAAACGGAAGAAGTTCCCAACCGTGCTGAGTGCCAGCGAGGTTCAGCAACTGATTGCCAGTCTCGCGCTGCGCGAGCGAACCCTTGTCTTGCTGGACGCGGGCACCGGCTTGCGAATGAGCGAACTGTTTGCTCTGAAATGGCGTGATATCAACTTCCAATCAAAGGAGATCAGCATCACACGGTCGATCGTGTTTCAGGTAGTGGGACCGTGCAAAACCGAGGCGTCGCAGAAACCGATTCCCCTCGATGCTTACCTAGCGGAAGCGCTGAGGACATGGCGGGAGTACACACCTTACAAAAAACCAGATGACTGGGTATTTGCTAGTCCCGCTATGCTCGGCAAGAACCCGTATTGGGGACAAACTCTCATGAGGAGTTTTATCCGTCCCGCTGCGGTGAAGATTGGAATTGCACACATCGGATGGCATACGTTCCGGCACACGTACTCGTCCCTGCTACGGGCAACAAAAGCGGATATCAAGGTAATGCAAGAATCGCTTCGTCACGCCTCCAGCCGAGTCACATTGGACACATACACTCAAGCCGTCACAATTCACAAACGAAGAGCTCAGAGTAGGGTCATTCGCCTCTTTCGCGCACCTGCGGTTTCAGCCGCCTGATCTGACTGAATTGCATGTGCCTTTTTGTGCCCACAAGAACAGCTCCGGATGCCCGAAAACACTGGCGATCAGGCAAGCCGGCTAGAAATTGGCGACGGAGTTGTGCCTTTTTGTGCCTGCGCAAGAAGTGGCCGTTCCCCGTAAGCTCTTGAAAAGATTTGGCGTCCCCGACGGGATTTGAACCCGTGTTACCGCCGTGAAAGGGCGATGTCCTGGGCCTCTAGACGATGGGGACAGTCGAACGGCAGTGTGGTCGTGGTGGAGCTACGCGGGATCGAACCGCGGACCTCTTGCATGCCATGCAAGNNGTCTGTGTATCGCGAGTTTTGACCCAAAAGTCTGGAACAATGGGAATGTGGGGATATTGGGAACGAAGCACAAAGACGATGTCGAGCCGTACTGACAAGATGAGAAGGACTGGCTCTGCATCGTCGAATTCTTGCCCACCGAT
>PKYX01000091.1 GCA_003132825.1 Acidobacteriaceae bacterium | reverse complement strand
TTCATTTCAGCCGGGCCTTGGCTCTGTGTCGGAGTCGTCGTCTGGGGCTTGGCCTGGTAAGAAGGCTCGACAAAGACAAAATCCTTGGGCGAAGCCGAATTCGCTGCCATGGAATCGGTTGCCGGCGTCCGCGGTTCGGACTGCGTGTCGGCCACTGGCGGCGCGAACGGCGACGTCTTCTGGCTGGCCGGAAGCGCAGCTACGGTCTTTGCCGCGGGGGGAACTCCGGCGACGGCATTGGCATGCAGAGTAAGGACCAGCTTGCCTGCCGGACCCGGCGTCAACTCGTAGGCGCAAGCCTTGTCGAGGTCAACGACGATGCGGGTGGTGGGATGTGTTTGGCCATCCATGCCAATGCGCACATCCTGAACCCCAGCTGCACCAACAAGGATGCGGGTCTGTCCGGTCGCCATCACGGTCTCCGGCAGATCCACCACCACGCGAACCGGCGAGTCCAGCGTGCTGAGCTTCGGGGTGAGTGTGCNNGGATGTCGTCCGTACCTCGGACTACGTTGACTCGATCAAGCTGGCTCGGTGTCTGTGCGGCCGCGGCCACCACCAACAGCAGCAACGATACGAACATTGTCATTGTCACTGTCACTTGTTGCTTTCGCATTTCGCTCTCCCCAACTCGCGGGCCGGGCCCGCGTGTCCTTCTTAAGAACTTGATTTCGGCGCCCCGGTTTCCGGTTTCGCCGTCCTGCCTAGACTGCCGGCGTGAAGATCCTCTTCACCACTTCCCGCGTGAAGGACTTACCCAGCTTGTCCTGGATCGTCTCCCGGAACACCACCGAGTCGCCCGTGATCTTCACCACGAAACCATTGAACACAGGGTCGTTCTCCCGCAGAAAATAAGCTTTGTTCAGGCTGTTGGTCACGACCGCGATGAAGCCGACATCGGACTTAACGACGCCTCGCAGATTGATTGCGCCGATGTCCAGGCACTTCTTTCCGGTCGAGCAGCCCGAACCGTTCTGCTGCACTACCGGACTGAAGAACGGATCGCGTTTGCCGGTCATCGCCCATTTCTTCTCTTTCGCTTTCTCCTCCGGCTTGGGCTGCTTGGGTTCAACCGCATTCTTGGCCGAAGCCGACAGCGGAGCGCCCACTACGGGNNAACCTTGGGTGCAGAGGCCGCGATCTTGGCCGGTGATTCAACCTTGGCCTGCAGTATGGGCTCCGGCTTGGAGGCCGTTGCTTTCGCGGCAGAAGCCTTCACGTCTGCCACTTTCGGAGCCAGGATGGCCGACTTAGCTGTTGCCGTCGGCGGCGTCGCCGCTGTAGCGGCCTTCCCTGCCAGGGCAGAACTCGAGGCCTTGACGGGAGCGGGATTGGAAACCTTCAGTGGCGGAGCTGGATTACTCTTCGCCACGCTGGGCGCTGCTCCTTGCGAATGCAAAGTCAAAATTACTTTGCCGGCGGNNTAGGCCAACGGCTTCTCCAGGTCGATCACGACGCTGGTCGTCGGAGGAGTCCTGCCGTCCATGCCGATGCGTACGCCTTTTACTCCGTCGCTGCCCACGGAAATCTTGCTCTGCGAGCTGGCCATCACCGTCTCCGGCAGTTCCACGACAACCCGGTCGGGGGAGTTCAATTTGCTCAGCCGTGGCGTGACCGACTGGCTGGAACTGATCTCGATCTGGACGCTGTCCGCTCCGGGAACCACGTTCACGCGCCGCAGTTGGTTGTGGTGTGCGAAAGCGAAGATGGACGTCGCCGCCGGCTTGATCGCCCCAGCCGGAGCGCCTGGAGCCGGCTTGGCTTTCGCCGGAACTCCGGCNNAGTCGGGTTGGGATCGTTGGCCTGCGTCTGCTGCAGCGCTTTTGCCGTGCTGCGCGCGTTGTCGATGGCATCCGAGTTCTGCGCCACAACCTTCGTGGCCACAGACCCGCCAACCACCATTGCCATTGCCAGAATTCCTGTCGTCAGCTTCATAGTCATCCTACTTCGCCCCCGGCTTCTTCCCGGCGACTGCCGCTGAAGGTTGCAAATCGTGACTGAAATATGTGGTCGCCGTGAACGATGCAACTATGCTCTCGTTGGGCGCATACTGGTACGTGTGCTTCACTTTCGCCGCGTTTGGAGTCTTGGTCGTCGACACCAGCAGTCCGCTGATGTTGACAATTCGCTCCAGCTTGCTCACGCGGTCAAAGAAATTCAGTGCCGAATAGTACGGTCCGTCCAGTTCCATATCGAAGGGCACTTCGGTGTAGTACCGCTGTGACTTCATATCCTTGGCCGAGTAGCGCCGCAGTTCCACGCCCGCCTTTTGCGCCTCGGCGCCCATGGTTTCGATGAAACCGTCCACCTGCTTTTCATCGGGCACGATGCGCTGCTCGATCTCCAGTTGCTGTTTGAGTTCGGCCAGTTGCTGCTCCATCTGCTTCAACTTGGGCCGGTAGGACTCGAGTTCATTATTTTCCCGAATCTTGTCTTCGAGCGCATGTTGCGCGGTGGCATTGCTTTCATCGTGACTCTTGAACAGGGTGAAGTACAACGCCCCCGTCACAATCGCTCCCCCGACCACCACCGTTGCCCACTGCTTGATCCCCGACATTTCGCTAAAATTCATCGNNCGCCTGCATATCCTTAATCGCTTCGTCCTGATACGTTTCCTTGATCTCGACCGTTCTGAAGTAGCCAGTCTTTTGCAGGTTCGCAATCAGATTGGCAACCGCGTCGGTGCTGAGCGCGGTTCCTTCTAGGTTCACACTCGGCCCTTCATCGTCCATCTTGTTAAGCCAAACGGCTTCGGTGTTATTGACCGTTTCACCCAGCATGGCAAGGAGGTTGACCGGCCCAGTCTGGTTCGAGCGCAGCCCGTCGATTACATCCAC
>PKYX01000545.1 GCA_003132825.1 Acidobacteriaceae bacterium | reverse complement strand
CCATGCGCAGGAAGTACAGGTAAGGGGAAGGATTCACGGTTCGCAGAGCGCGGTAGATATCGAAGGGTGCGACCTCGGGCACAAAATCTAGGCGCTGCGAGAGCACGACCTGAAAAATGTCCCCCGCCGCGATGTACTCCTTGCACTTTTCGACCGCCTGGATGAAATGCCGGCGGCTGGTCCCGGCATGAATCTTGAGCTCGGCCTTCGGCCGGCTTGACGGCTTCTTCCAGAAACCTGGACCGAGGCCCTTCGCCAACTTTTTTTCGAGGATGGCGATGTCGGCCAGCGCCCGGTCGTAAGCCCGCCGAGGGCTTTCCTCAGAAACATCGGCGGTGGCAATGATGTGAATCTGATGGCGTAAGTGGTCAAAGGCCAGCAGGCGGTTGAAAAACATCAGCTCGCAGTCGGGGAGAGAGAAATCGTCCTTGGCGTGCGCCCCGATGTTTTCCAGTTGGCGCACGGCGTCATAGGCGAAGTAGCCCACGGCGCCCGCGGTAAAGGGCGGCAGCCCGGGCACAGTCGCCGGACGATGCTGGCGCAACAACTCTTTGATGATCTGAATCGCGCTTCCCTTCACCCGCTCTTCGGACTTGCCCCGTTCAAGCACCACCTTCTCGCCCCGGGCGCGCACCACCATGTAAGGCCGCGCTCCGAGGAACGTGTAGCGACCGATCTGCTCTCCGCGCTCGACCGACTCGAGGAGAAAGGCCTGCGGTTCGTTCGCGGCGGTCGCGAGGAAGGCGGACACCGGCGTCAGCAGATCCGCTGCGACCGATTTGACAACGGGCACGAGCGTGGCCTTCTGGGCGAGGCGGGCAAATTCCTTGTAATCAGGACGCAGCATAGGGGGCAGCCTGTCCGCGAAGTCCCGACCGAGGGACCAGCGGGTTTTCAATTATAGGGGAGAGCCCGCAGGACATTCTGCCGAGTCCGGCAAAGCAGCGCCCTAGCGAGCCCTCCGGTTTGCGGTAACCAGCCTATGAATTGACGGATCGGACCCTGGGGATGGAAGATGACCGGTTGGGGGGGATTTGGGCCGATCGCTGACAAAGGTCGTCTATGCGTATTAAATTCTGGGGCGTCCGCGGGTCAACGCCAACTCCGCACCTAGAAAACCTGCGCTACGGAGGCAATACTTCTTGTGTCGAGGTTCGACTCGGCGACAACCTTTATATCTTCGATTGCGGGACCGGATTCCGCGCTCTCGGCCAGCAACTCGGCCAGGAGTTCGTAGGCCGCGAAGTTTTCGCGCACGTCTTCGTCTCCCACTTTCACTGGGACCATATCCAGGGATTCCCGTTCTTCCGCCCGCTGTATGAGCGGCCCAATCGCTTCCTGTTCCACTGTTCCAGCCGCACCCGCAGCCTGCAGCGCGTGATGGAGGAGCAGATGGCTTCGCCCTTCTTCCCTGTCGGCCTGGTGGAGATGCAGGCGCAGCGCGAGTTTTATGACCTCGACGAGGGCCGCCTCTCGCTCGACGACATGGTGGTGCAAACCGCCTGGCTCAACCATCCCCAAGGTTGCATGGGGTTTCGGCTCGAAACCAAGGACGGGGTGTTCGTGTATGCCACCGATAACGAGCCCGGAGACCCCATCTTCGACCAGAACGTGCGCAAACTGGCAGCCGGCGCGGATGTGCTGGTCTATGACGCGCAGTATCTCCCCGGCGAGTACGAAGCCGGCCGGCGAGGCTGGGGACACAGCCACTGGCGGGAAGCGGTCAACGTGGTCATGGAGAGCGGGGCCAAGGAGCTGGTGCTTTACCACCACGACCCGGCTCACGACGACGCCTGCATCGACAAGGTAGTGAAGGAAGCGAGCAATTACTATGCCCGCGTGCGCGCGGCGTCGGAGGGCATGGAGATCGTGCTCTAGGCCCAGGTTCGTCCCGCCCGCGCTCGCCTCCTAATTCTTCGCGGTCGAACCCGACCGAACATTCACCTCCCGACGGGAGGCGAGAGCCCGATTTAGGGCCGCCCCGGGACCACCCGAGCCACCGCAGCCGGGCTCTCGCAGCTTGCTCCCTTCCCAACCAGCTGCTTATACTCCATGTAGTTTGCCTGCCCACTCCGGGGACTCGACCGGCGCCGGCCCGCACATCCGCATCAGACGGAACTGACTCGGAGATCGCCATGAAAGCCGAGACCATCGCAGCGCCCACTACGCCCGAGCATGAACTCAATCCCTGGGAGGAGCAGTCTGCCCGCTTCGACCTGGCGGCGCAGAAGCTCAACCTCGAAGAGGGATTGTGGAAAGTGCTGCGCTATCCCAACCGCGAACTCATCCTGCACATTCCGGTGGCCCTCGACAACGGAACTCTCGAGGTCTTCACCGGTTTTCGGGTGCAGCACTCGATCGCCCGCGGACCCTCGAAGGGCGGCATTCGCTATGGACCGGATGTGACCCTCGACGAGGTCCGGGCTCTGGCCGCCTGGATGACCTGGAAGTGCGCGGTGGTGAATATCCCTTTCGGCGGTGCCAAGGGCGGCGTCATCTGCGATCCGCACAAAATGTCGCGCGGCGAGCTGGAGCGCATGACCCGCCGCTATACGGCGGAGCTGGTGGAATTCATCGGCCCGGAAAAAGATGTGCCCGCCCCGGACGTCAACACCAACGAGCAGATCATGGCCTGGATGATGGATACCTATTCCATGCATATGCGCCAGACAGTGACGGCGGTCGTGACCGGCAAGCCCATCAACATGGGCGGATCGCGGGGGCGCCGCGAAGCCACCGGCCGCGGCATCATGATTGTCTGCGATGAGGCGGTGAAGCAGTTGGGCCTATCTCCGGCCTCCACCCGGGTGATCGTGCAGGGCTTCGGCAACGTGGGCTCAAACGCAGCCCGCCTGATGGCCAAGGCAGGCTACAAAGTGATTGGCATCGCCGAACTGAAAGGCGGGCTTTACAACAAGAACGGAATTGATACCGAAGCGCTCTGGGAATATTCCGAGCGCACCGGGGCCATCCAGGGCTTTCCGGAGGCGGATCGGGCAGATGACGCCGAGCTGCTGACGAGCGAGTGTGAAATCCTAATTCCCGCCGCCACCGAAAACCAGATCACCAGCCGCAACGCCAGCCGCATTAAGTGCAGAATTCTGGCCGAAGGCGCCAACGGCCCGACCACAGCTGCCGCCGATGAAATCCTGGCCGACAAGGGCATATTCGTAATTCCCGACATTCTGTGCAACGCGGGCGGGGTCACCACCTCCTACTTCGAGTGGGTGCAGGATCGCCAGGGTTACTTCTGGAAAGAGTCAGTGGTGAACGAGGAACTCGCCGAACTGATGAAAACCGCCTTTGAGGACGTGGTGCGGTATGCGAAAACCCACAATGTCAACAACCGCATTGCCGCCTATATGTTGGCCATTGATCGTGTGGCCTACACCATTCGCCAACGCGGATTCTACGCCTGAGTTGCCTGAATCTGCGCCTGCAAGAGATGGCCGATTGCAGACAGTCGCTTCCGGCCATCGAACCACGGGAGGCGGGGAATGACCTGCGCCAGCCCGCGCGCTTCACTCTTCGCTACTCTTCGCGCTTCACGCTTCGCTCTTCCATTGCTTTCCCCTTGCGTACTGGAGGATAATCTGGCGTCGTTGGTTTCTGGCGTTAGAGCGCTGGCCCGATCCGTGCCCCACCGTGAATTTGCCCAATTCCATCACGCTGAGCCGCATCTTCAGTACTCCATTGCTGATCTGGATTCTTTCGACCAGCCATTTTCAAGGGGGGAACGGAGAAAAAGAACTGCTGGCCTCGGCGCTGTTCATCGTGGCCGCGACCACGGACGGCATCGACGGCTACCTGGCGCGCAAGCGCGGCCAGATCACGACCATGGGAATGCTGCTCGATCCTCTGGCCGACAAACTGTTGATTGCGGCTGCGTTTGTCACCCTGGTGCAATTCAATCCCAGCCTGGTTCCGGCGTGGATGGCGGTGGTGATCATCGGCCGCGAATTTCTGGTGAGTGGGCTCCGCTCAATCGCCGCCTCTGAGGGTTTCACCATCGAGGCGAGCGACCTTGGCAAGTTTAAAATGCTGGTGCAGATTGTCGCTGTCGTGGCCGTGATCTTGGACCACCACTGGAAAGAATGGCCGGTGTACGGCCCCTACATTCTCCCGGTTCACTGGATCGCGTTTCTCGCGATCTGGTTCATGGTTTTCCTGTCGCTGGCCTCGGCCATTGATTACTTCGCCGCCTTTTGGTCGAAGATCGACCGGCAGGTGGTGAAACGCCGCCGCCGCGCCTTCGTCCTCAGCCGGCGGAGGAAACGCAATGTCCCCGCCACCTGAAGATTCGCCTCTTGCCGCGGGCGATGCATCCGGCCCGAGCAGCCCCGATCGAAACGAGTTTTCGACCGCCGAGCGCGCGCTCCTGTTGCAACTGGCTCACCAGGCGATTGCCTCCGCGATCGGGCGCAGCACCATCTCTCTGACCCCGCCTTCGCCGCACTTGGCCGAGCCGCGCGGCGTATTCACCACGCTCTACTCGCGGGGGAATCTGCGGGGTTGCATCGGCCATGTGTATCCCGTCGCTTCGCTCTACCGCGCGGTGGTAGAGACGGCGCGCGCCGCCGCCTTTGACGACACGCGCTTTGGACCGCTCGCGCCCGAAGAGGTGTCGGAACTCGAGGTGTCGCTCAGCGTTCTCTCGCCCCTCCGTCCCATCGGCCCGGAGGAAATCGAGATTGGCCGTCATGGTCTGCTGATCGCGCTCGGGGGGCGGCGTGGCCTGCTGCTGCCACAAGTGCCCCTCGAGCACGCATGGGACCGGTTTACTTTTCTAGAGCAAGTCTGTCTCAAAGCCGGCTTGCCGACAAACGCCTGGCAGACCGGCGCCCCGATACAGGGGTTCACCGCGGAAGTATTTGGGGATCGGGATCGCCGCTAGCCGGCGCTCACCGGCAGGCGGCTCGATAAATTTTCCTGGGGTGTGGTTCAAGANNCGCCGCTAGCCGGCGGGCAGCTCGATAAACTTTTCTGGGGTGTGGTTTCAAGAAGCCGAGCGACCAGCAGTCTTGGCTTGCGCTCAGCTGGCAGCAGAAGGCAGATTTTTCGAGCCGCGCTTTAGAGCACAAGCCCGATCGCTGGCCGACAAATTCGGGGAGGCTTTCGCCTCCCCGAGAATTTCGGACGACTGCGTTGCGGCAAAATCTATTCCTGGTCGTCGGCCTCGACAGCATCGCCCAGATGAACATCTTCCAGAGCGAAGACGATCATGCCGGTCGAGGTGGTCGCCGTGGTGCTGAGAATGACGATTTCTCCGACCGCGCGCCGCGGCAGATCCGCCACGTGGATCATCGGACCATTGTTCTTGGTCCACATGCCGGCATCGATCGAAGGTTCTCTTTTTTGGGTATCTTCGGCCAGGGCAGCTTTGAAGGAAAGCGAGTCCACCGGGTCTTTGAGGTCGGCGGCGTAGGAACGCACGGCGCGGAAATGGTCGCCCACTTTCACCCCTTGGCTCGAACCCATGTTCATGTAGACCTTCATGCCGGTTCCGAGCACGGAGTCGAAGTCCCGAGCCATGACGATGCGCCCGGTCGTCTTGCTGTTCGGCGGCGCGAAGCGGTCAAAGCGCAGCGGAGGATGGAACGACACGGGAGTTTTTTCGGCGTAAGGCACGACGATATCGCCGGGATTCACCGGGTCACAACTGAACTCAATCTGCGCCACCGCCATCTTGCTGCGGGCATCGATCACCCGCACTCTGGCGAGTTCGGCGTAAGGCTGGCCCATCGCCTTCAGCATGGTGTGCTGGCCGGCAAATATCTCATAGCGGTCCATATCCTGCAGTTCGCGCAAAATCGTATACTGCTGGCCGGCTTGGTATCCGCCTCCAGCCAGGTACACCATTTCGCCGTTCGCGAACTTGGTGGTGTTCGGCGTCTGCAGCCCGCCGGCGACGAAATTGGCGTCCGGCAGGAGTTGTTTACTGACGAACCCGGCGCAATACAAGTCCGCATAAGTCGGCGTCTGCACTCGCTCGATCGGAAAGCTCACCGTGGTGGGCACGGTACCTTGGGGTGCGTCCGAGTCCCCCGAGCCCGCGCTCGGGCTGGTATCCGCTTGCTGCGCATAGGCGCCGGCGCTCAGCAGTAGCAACAACAACAACATTCCTGTTTTCTTCATGTTACCTCCGAGTCAAAGCCGCAGCCGCCGGCTTGCGCCCCCCGCTAACCGCAGCAAACAAAAGGGCTTTCTGCACCGGACAGTAACAAGAGGCTGGGGGCCGGTCAAGGTTACGCCGGTGTCATGCTAGGTACGCTAAATAGTTTTGCCCCGACGAGCGCGAAGAAAAATTGATAATCCGTTGTTGCATATGTAATTACGGGCCTGTAATATCGCGCCGTCCTTCCGAACCGATGACCGCTTTCGCGCATAACTTCGTGACCCGGCTGCGCCCCCTGCGTCTGCCCCGGCTGTGCGTGGCCGTAACCGGGGCCGATGTCAGTGAAATGGTGCAGAAAGCCGAATCCCTGGTACGGGATAACACATTCCTGGAGTTCAGGTTAGACTACTTGCCGCGGCCGGCGCAGGCACTGCCAACCCTCAAGCGGTTCCTGCAATACCACCCCCACATCGCGGTCATCGCGACTTGCCGGCGGGCCGCTAGTGGAGGCAAGTTTCGGGGCTCGGTGGCTTCGCAACTCGACATCCTGGCCAAGGCCGCCGCCTCGGGCTGCCAGCTCTTGGATATCGAGCTGCAAACCGCATCCCAGTCGAAGCCGGAACAATTGGAACGGCTGCGGGCGCGCGCTGCCCTGATTCTGTCCTTCCACGATTTCCGCGCCACCAAGAAACTGGACGAGACCTTGGAAAAGATGGCGGTGCGACCGGCGGATTTTTATAAGGTCGTCAGCACCGCCACCACGTTGTACGACAACGTGGTGATGATGAAATTCCTGGAGAAGCAAAGCGAGCGCTTTTCCTTGATTGGCATGTGCATGGGCGAGCAAGGCCTCATCAGCCGTGTGCTCGCAGTCCGCGCCGGCAGCGCGTTCACCTTCGCCGCCGTCACGCCCGAGGAAAAGACTGCTCCGGGGCAGGTCGCGGCGCAAGAACTGCGCAACACCTACCGCATCGAGCAGGTGGACGCGGCGACGCGGGTTTACGGCGTGGCGGGAGATCCGGTGGCGCATTCGCTCTCGCCCACCATCATGAACGCGGCCTTGCGGCGGGAAAATGTGAACGCGGTTTACGTGGCCTTGCACGCCAAGACCTTGAAGGACCTGCTCGGCTGCGTGCGCGACATTCCGATCCACGGCCTTTCAATCACCATGCCGTACAAAGAGGCTATCCTGCGTCACCTCGACAACACCGATTCCCACACCACCAAGATCGGCGCCTGCAACACGGTAGTGCGCGCGCAGGATGGTAAGCTGTACGGCTTCAACACCGATACCGCCGGAGTCGTGCGTCCGCTCGAGCAACGCATTCCGCTCGAAAAAGCCAGGATCCTCGTGCTCGGGGCGGGCGGTGCCGCGCGAGCCGCGGTGTTTGGCCTTAAGGAACGCGGAGCCGAGATCTACATTCTCAATCGCAGCGCCGCGCCTGCCCAGAAACTGGCCCATCAGGCCCGAGCTCGCATCATCAAACGCGCCGCAGACCTCAAGAAGATGACCTTCGACGTCATCATCAATGCCACGCCGGTCGGCTTGGGAAACACCCGCGACTCGCCCCTGAACGAAGAGGAGATCAATACCCGGTTTTTATTCGACATGGTCTACGATCCGGAGGAGACCCGCTTGATGAAGCTGGCCAAGGCCCGGGGGGCGGAACTGATTCCCGGCATCGAAATGTTTGTCCATCAGGCGGCCCGTCAATTTGAAATCTGGACGGGAAAGCCTGCTCCGCGGGACGAGATGCTTCGCGTGGTCCAAATGTCCCTGCATGACCGCGCGGCGGCCAGAGAAGTCTCAAAAGCTCCGCGCCAGAAATAGCTCGGCCAACCGCTGCCAGCGGGAAATTCACATTCGGAGCGTCGGCCTGTAACCTGCGCTTGGTTCAATATTTGCGTTCTTTATTTCCGTTCTTTCGCCAGCCTTCCGTCCCGGCTTTCCCACAGCCGACCGCCTGGAATGGACCTCCGCAGGCCAGTTTCCCACAACGAACCTGCCGCCGATGCCTCATGCCACGAAAAGGTTGCATTTTTGGTGGCCGCAGGCGTAGGATGGAAACAGGACGCAGCGTTTTAATAAGCGTCCATCTCGTGGTACCGCCCTTTCTTCCAGGTTCAAGAGCCGTAGCCAATAACGTCGGATGCCCAAGCGGGACAGTCCTTGCCTTGGGCACAGTCTCGGAGAGACCCTTATGGCGTGGTACGCGTACTGTATTACCGAACAGCAGACCCTAAAAAATGGTGTACGTGCACGGCGTCCCTTCCTCCTCGAAGGAATTCAGGGAGTGAACGGCGCCGCTGTTTTGAGCTATCCCAGCGGAGACTTTGCCGTCATCGTCAGCGAGTACGAGCGCAACGAGGACAAGATGGAAGAAAAGCATGTCCTTGAGCACGCGCGGGTGGTCAGCGTGTGTTTCCGTAACGGCACGGTCCTGCCTTTCCGCTTTGGCACGATCTTCGACACCGACGAAGCCCTGCGCCAGGCCGTCCGCGCCAACCGCCGGGCCTTCGGACAGAGCGTGGCCAGACTGCGAGGCAAGGCCGAGATGCACCTGAAGTTGCTGGTCCGGGATGGATCGTTGCGCAACGCCATGGCGGATGTCGTGCTTCCCGACACGGTTGGCGGAGAATATCTGATCAAGCTCAGGGAAAAAGCCTCGAAAGACCGCGAACGTCAGACCAAGGCCCGCGCCCTTTCGGTCCAGGTACACAAGCTGTTTAACCCGCTCGAGGAAGAAATCAGCTGTAAGCGCGTCAATACCGACGGAATGCTGATCGATATTGCCCACCTCATCGACTCGAAGTCAGTAGAAAAATACCAAAACCGGTACACCAGCGCCGCCAAGCAACTGAAAAATTGTGAACTGGTCATCAGCGGTCCCTGGCCGCCCTATCACTTCATGCCCGGCAAACTGCGCACCGTGACCGGCAACTCCTAAGCCCGACTGGGCTTTTAGAGGCCGCGGAAGGCAATCGCGGTCCGCGAAAAATCAGGGTTTTCCAGGGCGCGGCTCCTCAGCCGCGCCCTTGTTTTGCCCCCAAGTCTCCGCCGGGCCGTGCCTTTTCGACCCGATTGAGGCCGCCCGAGGTCTCTCAGCATTCGCTCCGCCTAAGCAGCCGCCTGCATTGAATGTGCAGGATTGTGCATTTCGCTGTAGGGTTCCCGGCTCGCGGTGAGGGCGGGAGGATGCGCTCGCTTCGAGCCTAAAACGCCATTTGGCACGGGGTTACAGACCCTTCCCTGGTCTCTCGGTCCGCCCCTTGGTTTTGGCTGCGGAAATGCACCTGTGGCATTAAGGAAAGAGGCCGCTAAAAAAGAATGACCCTCACAAACGTTTCTAACATCTGCACTTAGCTTCCCCGGTTTCGCGGGGTAGCCCCTTGCATCGCCTTTCCTAAAATCCTTCCATCGCCTCTTTCGTCCGGTGGCCCCAGAAATGGGGCCACTTTTTTGTCGCGCGCAACCCGGAACGCGGGCCCGACCGGTTCGCCGCGGTTGTACGGCTGGATACTTTCGCTTGCCGAGCCAACCACGGTCATCTATTCTCAGTTATTCCCGTTTATCCTCATTAGGTTCTCATTGGAAGTTTGACGGTAGCTCGAAGTTCGACAATTTCTATGCACCGTGTGACCGCCAGGACGTTGCTGGTTCTCGTGCTCGCGGGCGTCCTCGCGCCTGTGGCCTCGGCGACCTTCGAACCCGCGCAGCCACCGTTCTGCTGCGCCCGCAAGTGTTGTCGAGGAAAAATGGCGCATGCCCTACCCGCGCCAGATCGAAACGTCGAGGCTCCTCCCTGCAGCCGTCAGGATTGCAGCCGTGCCCTCACCGCCTCGCTATGGGCCGAGTTGCCGCTGCCGGCGAGCGCCGAGGCCGTCCAGCCATCGGCCCTCTTGCCGCCCGATTTTTCCCCGCTCCAGCTGGGCAAACAACCGTACGCCACCCACGATGTCCGCGGTCCGCCCCACCTCTCCCTCGCCTGATCAACATCCCTAAGCCAGTTTCCTTAGGATCGAGCGCATTCCCGGTTCGCGCCCCGGCTGCGTGGGCTTCGAACAGGCTTCTGTTCTGACCCGGTGTTTTTTCCTCAGCGTTCGGAGGGTATATGCGTCACATCCGCATCCCATTGCTTTTCCTCGGCGGCCTGCTTCTGCTGGCGGCCGCGCTCCATGCCGCGGTCTTCGGCTCGATCCGCGGCATTGTTCATGATCCCCAGCACCGTCCGGTGCAAGGCGCCATGGTGATGTTGCGGGCGAGATCCTCGGACTGGTCAAAGAGCGCCACCACGGACGGCAACGGGGAGTTCCAATTCATCGCCATTCCGCTCGGCGAGTACACCGTCAGCGTCGCCAGCCCCGGTTTCGCCCAGACATCCCAAGCCGTAGTCGTCGATTCAGGCACCGAACCGGTTCTGCATGTTCCCCTGAGCCTGGCCGGAGCCCGCGAAACCGTAACCGTTTCGGGCGCGCCCGAAGAGGTTGCGCCGACCGATTCCGTTACTCCCACCACCCTCGTCAACCGCCTCGACATCGAGCGCACCCCGGGCGCCGACCGCACCAACAGCCTGGCCATGATTACCGACTACGTTCCCGGCGCCTATTTCACCCACGACCAGCTCCACATCCGCGGCGGCCATCAAACCAGCTGGCTGGTCGATGGCGTTCCCGTGCCCAACACCAACATCGCCTCGAATCTGGGGCCGCAGTTCGATCCGAAAGACATTGACTACATGGAAGTCGATCGCGGAAGCTACGGAGCCGCCCTCGGCGACCGGACTTATGGCGTGTTCAATATCGTTCCCCGCACCGGCTTCGAGCGTAACAACCAGGCGGAGTGGATCACGAGCTTCGGAAATTTCTACCAGACCAACGATGAATTCAACCTGGGCGGTCACACCGAGCGCTTCGCCTACTATGCCAGCGTGAACGGCAACCGCAGCAACCTCGGTATCCAGACGCCTGTTCCCGAGGTGGTGCATGACGCCGACAACGGCTACGGCGGTTTCGGCTCGCTCATCTTCAACCTCGATCCCTCGAACCAATTGCGTTTGTTCACTTCTCTGCGCAGGGATTTCTACCAAATCCCTTATGATCCGAACCCCAACGACATCGAAAACGCTCCCCTCGCGGAAAACGGCTTCATGGCGCAGTACCCGAGCCTCGGGTTCCGCGACGGCGACTCGGAATCCGATGCCATCGTGAATTTTTCCTGGGTCCATACCTTCAATTCGAAGCTCCTGCTGACGGTCTCGCCCTTCTACCATCACAACCGCGCCGACTATGACAGCTCCCCCCAAGACACACCCGTCTCCACCACCGAAAATCGCGGGTCCACCTACGCCGGCGGGCAGGCGAGTTTCAGCGCGAATCTTGCGAGAAATACCCTGCAGGTGGGCGTGTACAGCTTCTATCAACAGGACAATGAGCTCTTCGGCGCCATCTTCAACGACGGCAGCGGCAATCCCCCGCTCGCCGACACCGAGCACCCGGGCGGCAACCTGTTTGCCGGCTTCGTCGATGACAAGTTCCAGCTGACGCCCTGGCTATCGCTCTCGGCCGGCCTGCGGCCTACGCGTTTCTCGGGTGACGTCAGGGAGAGCTCGATCAGCCCGCGTTTCGGCGCGGCTCTCTCCGTGCCCCGGCTGAAATGGACCTTCCGCGCTTTCTACGGCCACTACTATCAAGCCCCGCCGCTCGTCACCGCCTCCGGCCCGCTGCTCGAATTGGCCAACGCCAACAGCCTCGGATTCATCCCGCTCCACGGCGAGCGCGATGAGGAACACCAGTTCGGTGTCGCCATTCCCTTCCGCGGCTGGACGCTCGACGCCGACAACTTCCGCACCAATGTGGTGAACTTTTTCGACCACAACAACATTGGCGAGTCCAACTTATTTTTCCCCATCACCATTGGCCAGGCCGTCATTCGCGGCTGGGAAGCCACGCTGCGTTCCCCCCGCATCGCCCATCGCAGCCAAATCCACCTGGCCTATTCGAACCAAATCGCCGAGGGCGGCGGGGCCATCACCGGAGGCTTGACCGACTTCTCTTTGCCCGCCGGACTGTCCCCGCTCGACCACGACCAGCGCAACACGCTCAACCTCGGCGGCGACCTGACTCTTCCTTGGAAAAGCTACGCCTCGACCAACGTCTACTACGGCTCCGGCTTCAGCAACGCCTTCCCCGGCTTGCCCTATCCCGGGGCCTACCTGCCCGGACACACCTCCTTCGACCTGACGCTGAGCAAGGATTTCGGGGAGCGCGTCTCGGCCTCGGTGAATGCGCTGAATGTTGCCAACCGCCGGGTGGAGCTCGACAATAGCGTGACCTTCGGCGGATTCCACTGGAACAATCCGCGGGAGATTTATGTCGAGCTGCGCTACCGGTTCCACTATTAGACCGGTCCCCATTAGAATGGAGCAGAGATGATTTCCTTTCCCCGCTCGCTATTTTCGTGCCGGGCCCGTGGCTCTCTCGGCCTGCTCTTGGTCCTCGCCGCTGTCGCTTGCAACAAGCCGCCGGCGGCGAGCGATGCCAGCTCGCAGTCCTCCGCCAAGCGTTATCCCCTGAAGGGCAAAGTGGTTTCGGTCGATCTCGCCTCCGGGACCGCCAACGTAGCCGCCGAATCCATTCCCGGTTTCATGGACGCCATGACCATGCCCTATGAGATCCACCCACCGGCCGAGCTCGGCCAGCTTTCTCCGGGCGATGCCATCGAGGCCGACGTCGTTCTCGAGGGCGACAAATACTGGCTGGAAAATGTGCGCATCATTCAGCCCGCGGCCGCCCCGCCCCCGAAACCGAGTGCCGCTCTTGAGGCTCCCGCGCCCGGCGATCTGGTGCCCGATTTCCGATTCACCAACCAGAACGGCCAGCGCATTTCGCTCCGGCAATATCGCGGCCAGGCGCTATTGATCACGTTCATCTACACCCGCTGCCCGTTCCCCGATTACTGCCCGCGCATCAGCCGCCAGTTTGCGGAAATCAACCGCCAACTCCGCACCGATCCGGCACTCGAGGCGAAAACCCATCTGCTCAGCATCAGCTTCGATCCCGCGCACGACACCCCCAAAGTTCTGCGCGCCTACGGTCTGCGTTCGGCCGGCAGTCCACCCGCTACCCTGTTTCGTCACTGGGAATTTGCCGCGCCCGCAGCCGCCGAGCTGCCCGGCCTCGCGCGCTTTTTCGGACTGACCTATCTCGAGGACGGCGCCGTCATCACGCACTCGATGAGTACCGCCGTCATAGGCCCGGATGGCCGGATTGCGAAGTGGTATCACGGAAGCGACTGGCAGCCGGATGAGCTCATCCGGGCGGCGGCCGACGCCCTGCATGCGACCGGCTAGACCTCGCTCCATTCGAAAGGAAGACTGCGCATGAGGTACATCCTGCTCGTACTAGCCGCCGCGGGAATCGCGGCTTCCTCCTTGGCGCTTCGGGAACACTACCGGACCGATGCTTCTCCCTGCAGCATTAACGAGCGCTGGGACTGCGGCATCGTCAACCATAGCCCATATGCCGTCCTCTGGGGCGTACCGGTGGCGGACCTCGGAATCGTGGGATATTCCCTGCTCGGAGCTCTGGCCATCCGCCGCTCTTATCGGCTGCTTTTAGTGGCCAGTGTGGCGGCCCTCGCGTTCTCCCTTCGTCTGGCTCACATTGAAGCCCATGTGCTCGGCGTGTGGTGCATCTACTGCGTAATATCACTGGGAGTGATTTCGCTGCTGGCCCTGCTAGTTCTGGCCACAGTGATTGCAGGCGCACTAAGCCGATCGCCAAAGAAAACGTAAATGTAGAGACGCGGCTTGCCGCGTCTCCCGCAGCGGACTGAGACTCGACAAGAG